>JAQICD010000090.1 GCA_027858715.1 Prolixibacteraceae bacterium | reverse complement strand
CATTTTTAGTTAGTTTATATTTTTCATCAAAAATACTAATGCTGTCGCTTGTTATAACTATCTGAAGTGTGCTGTCGGCGTAAGTGCCCTGAATCTCTTCAGGAAATGTTTTCAGTTTTACGCCACGTTGTGGATTGGGCTCGGTAAAATAAACTTGTCCGCATGCGCTTGTTAGCAATAATACGATTATCAGGTAAGCAAAATTCTTCATCATTTTTGATTTTATTGAGTGATCAAAACTTTTCGTTCGCGGCCGTCCATTAATACTTCGAGGGGTTTGCCAAAGCGTAAATGTTTGATAAAACCGGTATGCTCAACAACGGCAACGTTTTTCATCAAGTCAGTGTTTACAAACGATTCGGAGGAATCGTAGGGCACAGAGTAATAGCCCACATTCATCGAGGTTACATTGTGAAAAAAGTGTGAGCCCAACGATGCGTCGAGCGGAAAATCTTCGAGCCCCATTTCTACAATAACTTTTGCTTTCGAAATTTGCGACCATACAACAGGAATGCCGGTATAAGGATCTCGCGAGCCCCATCGTCCGGGCCCAATTAATATATAATCGGTGTTGTTTTCAGCCATTTTTTCGTTAAAAGCACCCAGTTCCCTGGCTATTTCACGTGTTCGTGTCCGGTCGAACGCTGTAATATCTACATAAATAACATCACGTATCTCACGATTTATACCATTTCCCATGCCGTGAGTTGCGTACATTAGCGTCACTGATTTGTCGGCCATCCCAATGTCAACCGTTACCATTTCTTCTTTTCGGATAAGAGGCTTTATTTGAAGAAGATAAAGCGTAGGGAGTCCGTTGTCGGCTGTTTTTTCCAAATCGACGGTGTATTCCAACTCCACTGGCACACCCATTGCTTCTTTGAAAAGGTTAAGCAACAAGTGCAGGGTGTCGGCAAGTGGAAAATAGTTATGCTTAAGTATGTTGGCAAAATCGACAATTTTCACACCCCGGGCATTGGTGCCGGGTATTAGTATGTCGTTTTCAAGGTCGTAAATCGATGCACAATAGGTGAGGGCTCCGTCTTTATCGGCTTCCTTTGTCGAGTATTTCATAATGGTAGCCATTTCGCCGTCATTGTCGAGGTCGAACTCGGTTTTAGACATGTCGATGGCATAAAACTCTTTTTGCGTATCGCGCATCTGGTCGCTAACCGACGATTGGTTTATTTTAGGAAATTTGGGACAGAAACGGTACGATTTCTCGCCGCCAACAACATACATTCCCAGGCCGATTCCAGCAACAGCAAACCCGTCGGCAGGTTTCATATACGAAACCGGGTAGTAGTTATACGATTGTGCAATGCCGCTCACGTGTGGATAATACTTGCCGTTAAGCTCGTGACCAATAACTTCCTGGATAATTACGGCCATCTTTTCTTCTTCAATTTTGTAGTTAACTGCGTTGAAGTACGAGCGAGCCGTTTGTGCAAAGGTTGAAGCATAAACGAGTTTAATTGCCTCGCGTAGCTGTCGTTGGCGTACATTGATGTCGGGATGGTTGTTGGGCAAAAGATAGGTGTTGTAAACACCGGCAAATGGCTGCAACAGCGAGTCTTCGAAAAGCCCCGACGAACGAACGGCAAGCGGTCTTTTCATGTTAACAAGGTACGAAAACAACTTTTCGTTAAGTGCTTCGCTGATTTTGCTGTTCAGGAATAATTCGTTGATGTTGTCGTAATTGTGTTGCACAATTATTTTATTGTACAGGTCGTTGGCTTCAACAAATGAATCAAATTCAAGAGCACCAATAATGGCTGTGGCCGGAATACGAATGTTGATATTGGGTATGATTTTTTTAAAATCGATATTTTCGATAAAGTTTGAAATAAAGGCCAGTCCTCTCCCTTTTCCTCCAAGCGAGCCTTTCGACATGCGTATAATGTAGCGGTTGTCTTTTACCAGTACCGGATCGTAGTTTACAATCCGGCCGCGAAGCTGTTGCATTTTCACTTTTTTAAAAACTCGAAGAATAAATTCGCGCACATCCATTTTTTGTTCAAACTCGTCGGCCTGTTTTACTTTCAGCAATTCGGCCATATTGATTTCGCCCCTTGCCATTAGCCATTTTGAGAACTCGTTGTGCGAGGCATGGTACAAAATCGACTCAATGGGCACTTTCTTCATTAATTCCTGAAACTCGTGCAGCGAATGTGCATCGGCTACTTTTCGGCCATCGGGCATAAGAAATTCGAAATTGCCAAATCCCAGTCGCTTGTAAATAAATTTTTGAATGTCTTTCGACAGGCTGTCGGAGTTTTTATTGATAAAGTCGGCACCATGTTTTTCCGCTTTCTTTTCATTCTCGATATTGTGCGATTGGAGCAGTAGCGGAACATTAAAATGGAGATTTGCATTTACATAGTTCAGCAGTTTGATGCCTGCCTCGCTATCATCGTGTCCGTTTTTCGAAAATGCAACATCGCTGATAACGCAGAGCAGGTTGTCTTTGTAACGGTCGATCATTGTTATTGCATTTTCGTAATTGCTTACCAGTAATATTTTAGGACGTGCCCTCATTTTAAGTATCATGTGCAACTCGTCGGTCGAATCGTCGGATACCAGGTTCTGGGTTTGCAGCATGATATTGGTATAAAGCAAGGGCAGATAACGCGAATAGTATTTTACAGAATCTTCAACCAGAAGAATGATGCGTACATTTCCCACTGCAACATCGCGGGCTACATTTTTTTTGTCTTCGATATATTTAATCATAGCCAGGAAAATGCTGGTGTTGCCGTTCCATACAAACACCCGGTCGATGTAATGCAACGATTCCGAAGTTTGAGTGAAATAAGTGAGGTCGTAGTTGTTGTTAACCAGTAATAATATTGGAACACGGGGCTTCGATTCGTTTATCTTTTTAGCTGTGTTAACCGGAGTTTCTCTGTCGATACCGGCCATTATAATTACCATGTCGAAATGACGCACTGCCAAAGCTTCAATGGCTTCTTCCTTGGTGTTAACACTAGTGAAACGGGGAGCCGAATAAAGGTTAAGCTGAAGATATTCGCCAAAAATTTTATCCGAGAATTGTCCCTCGCGTACAATTGAGTAAGCATCGTATTTAGTAGCAACCAAAAGAATTTCTTTAACCTTGGTGGGCATCAGTTCCTGAAAAATATCGCGGTCGTTTTTCCGCTTTTCATACACCGACGAAAGATTAATGCTGTCAATATCAACCATAGTGTTTATTTGAAGTATCGACCCCTAAATTACTAAAATTGCCTCAGTAATATCGTGACATTTTGCAAGAATATAGTGTGAATTATTTCTTGTTTTGAAGTTAATTGCTGCCCAGCACCATTAGCAAAACACCGGCTAGTATTCCAATCAGGAAAATACTTTTTCGGCGTATGTTGTTCTCGTGTAAAAAGATTGCACCAAAAATGAATGATATAATTACTCCGCTGCGTCGTATTCCCGATAGAATTGAAATGAGTGCTTCGGGATAGCTCAAGGCATAAAAGTAGAAGAAGTCGGTTAAAACCAGGAAAATACCAATAAGCGGAATGCTCCATCTCCATTTGAATGGCGTATTTTTTTTACGATTTGGATACCAGAGAATCAGAAAAATCGGCAGCATTAACAGCAACTGATAAATACCAGACCATGCCTGAACAATTAGTCGGTTGGTAGTACTTACAATGTACTTATCGTATAATCCGCTAGCCGAGCCCAAAAGTGTGGCAAGTATAATCAACAGTACCCATTTGTTGCTTCTAAAATGAATGCCTTCGAGTTTTCCCGTTGTCGAAAATAGGTAAAAGAATACAAGGGTTACGATAATTCCAATCCACTGAAAACCATTAAGATGCTCGGCAAAAATTATCAGTGCTCCAACTAGCGTCCACAACGGACCGGTTGCCCTTATTGGTGTAACAATGGTAAGTGGCAGGTGCTTAATGGCAAAAAAGGCCAGTATCCAACTCGACAATACGATTACAGCTTTGATAAAAACCAAAAGATGCTCGTGGGCTGTAAGTGTTGGTATGTAAAGGTTGATGCTTTTAAATGCATCGGGTTGCAGTTCCGAGCCGATAATAAAGGGTAGATAAATAAAAGCACTTGTCGAAATGGATATTAGTAATACGGGGATAACCGCGTTGTTGTTCAATGATGTTTTCTTAAATACGTCGTAAAAGCCCAGTAAAACGGCAGCAATAATACCCAGTAATGCCCACATATGAATCTTCGTCGGTTATGAGGCGACAAAAGTATTATTAAAAGGTTGTTGCAAAGAAAAAGTGTAGGTAATCCCTTTTGTTTTGAAAAAAAGTAACGATTTATTTACGCATGCAACAATGCATTATTCTTCATCTTTTTCAACATAAAGCTGCCCGCTTTCCTGACCTAAAACGACGATTGGATCACCTTTATCGATGTAGCCGTATTCCGCTTTTGCGTCCCAATATTCGTTTTCGACTGTCACTTTTCCCGAAGGCCTTAGTATGGTTTGTGCAATGCCTTTTTTGCCAATCATTTCCGACTGGTGAACATTGTCGTAGCTAATGAAGCCTTCAGTTTTATTCTGCGAGGTATTTAAGGCAAGCGAGCTCAAAGCGCCATTACTGGCTGTAAATAATTTGCGGCTGCCCCATAAAGCCAGTAACAGCCCTATAAACATTGACACAACTACGGTTAGCAGAGCTATCATAATAGATGACCCATCAACACGTTCGAAATTGAAGCGTACGTTTTCGATTAAACTTAAAGTTAAACCGGCAATGGTTAACGAAATACCTAATGCCCCGGCAACGCCAAACCCCGGAATAATAAAAACTTCAACAGCTATTAAAATCAGACCAACAACGAAAATAATAATTTCCCAGTTTTCGGCAAGACCTTCGAGGTAGAGCGGCATAAAATAAGCAATGGCTGCCAGTATTGATATGGCAATAGGAAATCCGAGACCCGGACTTTGCATTTCGAAGTAAATACCACCAATGATGGCCATGATTAACAGACCGGAAATCATTGGTTTGGCTAGAAAACCAATAATTTTGTCGATGGTCGTAGGAGTGTATTCTTGGATGATGTAGTGTTTAACATTTGCCTTTTCCAAAAGATCGTTGATGTTGTCAGCTTTTCCCTCGCAAAATCTGAACTTGATAGCTTCGTTGGTAGTGAATGTTAAAACTTTACCGGTGTCAATTATTCCCGGAATATAAACATCTTCGTCAACCATGGCTTCTGCAATTTTAGGGTCGCGAAACCATTTTATAATTGTATCGTTTGCAGTTATAATGGTATCGGCTCCATGGCTCTCGGCTGTTGAGCGCATTGTGGCTCTGAAGTACGATTGATATTTGTCGGGTGCTTTTTGTCCTCCTTGGTTAACAACCGTTGCCGCGCCTATATTCGCCCCGGGGCGCATAAATACACTGTCGCAGGCTATCGAAATAAGTGCACCAGCCGAAGCAGCATTATTATCGATAAAAGTCCACACCGGAATATTGCTGTTAATAATTCTTGTGCGGATAGAATCAGCATCGACCACGGTGCCACCATAAGTATTCATATGGATAATAATGAGGTCGGCATTCATTTTACGGGCATTATCGAAAACAATTTTTGTTTGTCGCCATATCGAAGGTGCAATTTCTTCCTTAATGTTAAATTTGTATATCAGCAAAGTGTCGTTTTCTTCAGCTTTTATTGCTGAAATCGAAATTAGTAATGCTGCCAGAAATAAGAGTATGCGTTTCATTTCAGTATCGGATTATATTGTGAGCTTGTTTCAAACCATAAAAGTACTATTTTTTGTTTACCTGTAATTCTATTTGTGTAGTCTCGTTTCTTCTTTTTTTAATTTATCTTTGCATTTTTACCAAAAATCAGGATATGAGTTTGAATGAGTTAACTGCAATTACCCCCATCGACGGTCGGTATCATAGTAAAGTGTCTGAACTTGAAGAATATTTTTCGGAGTATGCCCTTATTAAATACAGGGTGTTTGTTGAGGTGGAATATTTTATTGCCCTGTGCGAAATACCTTTGCCTCAATTAAACGATTTCGACCTGAAGGGAAACGTGAAAAGTTTACGTGCCGTGTATCAGGATTTTTCGGTTGATGATGCGCAACGTGTAAAAGATATCGAAAATGTGACCAACCACGATGTTAAGGCCGTTGAGTATTTTCTAAAAGAAAAGTTCGATGTGCTGCAACTGCAAAAATATAAAGAGTTTATTCATTTCGGATTAACCTCACAGGACATTAACAATACGGCAGTTCCATGTTCGTTACGTGATGCATTGCAAGAGGTATATTTTCCGAAACTTGAAAAAATTGTGCACAAACTGACCGAGCTGGCCGATAGCTGGGAAGATGTTTCGATGTTGGCACGTACACACGGTCAGCCTGCGTCACCCACCCGACTTGGAAAAGAACTGCGTGTGTTTATTGAACGTATAAATGTGCAACTCGATTTATTGAAGGGCATACCTTGTTATGCGAAGTTTGGCGGTGCAACCGGTAATTTCAACGCACACCATGTTGCATATCCTGGCATCGACTGGGTGGCTTTTGCCAATAATTTTTGCGAAGTATCGCTTAAGCTCGAACGCTCGCAGGTTACGACACAAATTGCGCATTACGATAATTATGGTGCAATTTTCGACAACCTGAAGCGGATTAATACTATTTTGCTCGATCTCGACCGCGATATGTGGACATACATATCGATGGATTATTTCAAGCAAAAGATTAAAAAAGGCGAAGTTGGCTCATCGGCTATGCCACATAAGGTGAATCCGATTGACTTTGAAAATTCAGAAGGTAATATTGGAATTGCAAATGCTATTTTCGAGCATTTATCTGCAAAATTGCCGGTTTCGAGATTACAACGCGATTTAACCGACTCTACGGTGTTGCGGAATATCGGAGTGCCTATTGCGCACACATTAATTGCAATTGCTTCAACCCTGAAGGGTTTAGATAAGTTACTGATAAATCTTGATGCTATTGATAACGACCTTGAGCGCAACTGGAGTGTTGTTGCCGAGGCTCTCCAAACTGTATTGCGCAGCGAAAATTACCCCAATCCTTACGAAGCGTTGTTAAACCTTACGCGTACAAATACACGTATCGATAAAAAGGCAATCCACGAATTTGTTGATACGTTGGATGTAAGCGACGCCGTTAAAGAAAGGCTAAAATCAATATCGCCGCAAAATTATACAGGCATTTAAAAATCGATCTGGAACATAATCCAATTGCATGATTATAAGGCAATGCAATTGGTTTTTATTTTTTTACGATGAAGGGACTTCTTAGTTTATTACGACGATTTTTACCACCATATAAAAAACTGGTTGTTTATAATGTTGTGTTCAATTTACTGGGTGCAATATTTGGTGCTTTTTCTTTTTTAGCATTAAGCCCTATTCTTGGTATTTTATTTGGAACACAGGAAATGGTAACCGAGCCGGTGCCATTTAGCCTCGAAATGAGTGCTTTAAAACACAATCTGTTTTATTATATGAGTCAGGTTGTAGAAGATTCGGGAAAAATGAAAGCTTTGCTCATTATCGGTATTTTCATGATTTTTATGGTTTTTCTGAAGGTTGGATTTACATATATGGCCAGTTCGTCTATGGTGCCTTTGCGAAACGGTGTTGTACGCGATCTGCGTAATAAAATATACCGGAAATTACTTGCATTGCCTGTAGGATATTATTCAGAAGAAAAAAAAGGCGATATTATTGCCAGAGTTACCGGCGATGTTACCGAAATCGAGAACTCGATAATGAATTCGCTCGAAATGCTTTTCAAAAATCCTGTATTGATTGTCATCTCTCTTGTGGTAATGGTTTATATGAGCTGGTCGCTTACTTTGTTTGTTTTTATAATGTTACCACTTGCAGCTTTAATTACAGGCAGGGTGGGTCGTACACTGAAAAAACCTTCGCGTAAGGGGCAGGATAAAATGGGTGATATTTTGAGTACGATTGATGAAACATTATCCGGGCTCAATATAATAAAAGCATTTACTGCCGAAAAGAAGATGGAAGGGCGGTTTGATAACGAAACGTCCGATTATTATCGAACAATGAACAAGCTTATGTGGCGTCGTCATCTTGCTCATCCGGTGAGCGAGTTTCTTGGCACAACTATTATTATAATTGTATTGTGGTATGGGGGAAGTTTAATTTTAAAGAATGAAGGTTCGCTGGCACCAGAGGATTTCATCACATACCTTGTTTTTTTCTATAGCATAATAAACCCAGCAAAGGCATTCTCAACCGCTGTTTACAGTGTTGAAAAAGGACTTGCATCGGTTGACCGGATTGACCGGATTTTGTTAACCGAAAACCCAATAAAAGACAGGGCGAATGCATTGTCAAAGAAATCTTTTGAAGGTAATATTGAATTTAAAAATGTTTCCTTTTCGTATGGCGATGGCAATGTTTTAAAAAATATCAACATAACCATTCCGAAAGGTAAAACGGTAGCTTTGGTTGGAAAATCCGGATCGGGTAAAACCACACTGGTAAATTTATTGCCTCGTTTTTGGGATCTTAGCGCCGAAAGTCAAATTCTAATTGATGGTATTGATATAAGGGATATCAAAATGTTCGATTTGAGGGGCTTAATGGGCTATGTTAGTCAGGAGGCTATTCTTTTTAACGATTCTTTCAGAAACAATATAGCCTTTGGCATAGATAATGCTTCTGACGATGAAATTATTAATGCGGCGAAAGTGGCACATGCTCATGAGTTTATCAGTAAATATGAAAATGGTTATGATACAACAATTGGCGACAGGGGCAGTAAGTTGTCGGGTGGACAAAGGCAACGTTTATCAATAGCGAGAGCTGTATTGAAAAATCCGCCAATTATGATACTTGATGAAGCGACCAGTGCTTTGGACACCGAATCGGAGAAGCTCGTACAGGATGCCTTAGAGGCGTTAATGAGAAATCGAACATCAATCGTTATTGCACATCGTTTATCAACGATAAAAAATGCCGATGTTATTTATGTGTTTAAGAGAGGTGAGATAGTTGAGCAAGGAACACACGATGAACTGTTAGGTAAAAAAGGTGAGTACAATAAACTACACAAGCTGCAGGTATATTAAAACCTTTGGATTAAGCCAATTGTGTTGTTGATGCTTTTTTAATTATCTTTGTTTTTCATGTTTAGGTAATCACTTTATTTTTGATAGACATCAAAAAAACTTGTAGGTTATTTGAATTCTTTTAACGAAAAATATAAGTTTAGGGACAAATTACAATATTCTACTATTTGGCAAAAACTGGTTATAGAGAGATTTGAGTGTTAATGTGTTTCTTGTTAAATGGTTAGTATGTTTTGAGTGTTTTGTTAAGTTTAAAAAATCATAGGATGAAGAGAATATTATACTTAGGTTTCTTTTTATTGTTTATTGCTTTTACGATAAATTCAGAAGCGCAACAATCGGTAATGCGCATGCCCGGAAAATACCTGATGCCTATGGATAATGCATCGGCAGCTTTTCCAGGATCAAAGACCAAAGAAGGTGAGCTTTGGGTCGTTTTTTCCGACAGGCCTAATAATCCGGTTTTTTCCGATAAAGGCTGTTCTAACGCTACAGGTCGTATGCTTGACTTTATGGAAGCACTTTATGTTATTGCTGAAGCTGAGAATTCAATAAAGGTTGTTGATATTGATGATGTTGATTTTAGAGGAAATCTGGTTGGAAATGCTGCTTCGAATGCAGTATGGATACCAAAAGATAACATGTTGCTTTGGCGCAATTGCCTAAAAACCAGAGATGTAAATTTGCCTGGTTTTAAAGATGGCATATTCAACAAAAAAGCCATGGTGTTAAATATTATCTCTGGTTCTCAGCAAACAATCAGAGTTCCCGAATTTTATTCACACCCACGCTGTCAACGAGCTGATTCTATTAATTCAGCATTAGTTTATCAAATTAATTACGTTTATAAAGAAACTCCTACTGCATATCTATTGGGAGATGTTCCTGAAATTAGCGACATTAGCCGTGACCAGGAACGGATAAAAGGCTGGGTGCTCAAATCGCAAACAACCGAATGGAATCATCGGTTGGCTTACGAGGTGAACTGGGATAAAGGAGCGGTTGCCGAACGAAAATCCAAGGGCGTTCGCGCTAAAATCACTACACAAAGAAATGGAGGTGAAGCAATTTTCACGGAAGAGCCAGGCTATTATACAAAACGTGATATTGGCGAAGTTGACCGCTTTCCTGTACTTGATGTGGAAAATGGCTTGTCAAAAGTAGGTGTAATTGGTAATTTGAGATCAGAAGATGGAAAAACACTTTCGAGTTACGAATTTGCCAATATCAAACATGTTATCGATTCAATGTCGGGAGCTTTGCGAAATGTAAACATCATTTTTGTTGTTGATGGTACCAGCAGTATGATTCCGTATTCGCGATCTATTCAAAATTCTATAAAACAAACTATGCGCGATCTTTTGCAAAGCAATAATAACTACCGTTTTGGTACGCTTATTTATCGCGATGCTTCCGAAGGAAAAGCAAATACGGTTCATTACTCGCGCGATTTAACGTCTAATTATACCGGTATCAACAGTGCTTTTAGCCAATATATGACTCCCACTTTTAACCGTTGCAACAGCGACCCTGAAGAAGCCGTTTTTTATGGGATGAAAAGAGCTATTGAACGTTTCGACCCACCTGCCGGCGAGTCAAATTTTATGATTTTAATTGGCGATGCCGGAAACCACAATCGCACTACTTATACCGATTGTGATGGTGTTGAGCATCCCGACGAAACAAATGTTAGCGAAGATGAGCTGGTTGAGCTTATGGCTCAAAAAAATATAAACCTTTTTGCCTACCAGTTGCATCACCAGGTATCGACTGATACCAAATATGCTTACGACGCATTCCGCTCCCAGGTTGAAAGTATTATGAAAAATGTTGCTATTAAACGCAATCCTGAGAATGGACTTAATTACGATAATTTATTGAAGCGAAATGGCAATATTGTAGAAATTGATCCAACTATAGGAGTTCCCGGATTTTTCCAGAAGGCACCTGATGGCGGTAGTATTCATCCTTCAGTTTTCATTAAGGATTTGAGTAAAGGCATAATGGCCATTGACGAAAAAGTAGATTATAAGCTTGAGGGTATTTCAGAATACCTTAATGGAAAAATTGGAGGTGACCATGCACGTGAGCTCAACTCGTTTATTAAAGATTTGAAAAAGGCCGGTATTTCTGATGCCGAACTTGATATTGTATTTCAGAAAAACGGGCAAGTATATAATGTGGGTTACACAAAACGTTTCGAACAAGGTTTGAATAATCCAATTTATCAGGATGTGTTGTTGATGTCGCGTGAGGATTTATACAATATTAAACGTTCACTCGAACGCTTAATTCCTACCGACGAATTGTCGTTGCCGCCTAACGAATCGCGTTCGTTTATTGTTTATGGTTGGGGCGAAATTCTGGTTGACATACTGGGCTATTTCCCCGAAGTAAACGAAACTATTGATACCTTAAGTTTATACACACTTTCAGCAATTCTAACCGGATGGGGGGGCAAAGAAAAATACAAAGACATTAAGTTGCTTGATGTTACTTCACCGCAAAGATTTCCAGATGTGATGCTATACGAATACTTAATTGACTGGTGCATAACCAAAGGCCATGTTCAGAGTATCTACGACGGACAAAATCTGTTGACTGATGACTTTTTTGAAGATCACATGTGGACAATATTTTTCGAGTATATGTACCATTTAACCAATGGAGCTGTTGATGAGGATGCAGATATGAAAGAGAAGTTTAGAAAGTACTTCGAAAAATACAATAATGAATATAATCAGTTTGATGCTACATTCCGAATTCCGATGGGTACTGGATCGGGGCTGAAACATTATTGGATAGACTCACGTATTTTCCCACATCAGAAGCAAGGCATTGGCGAGGAAGATATTATAGAGCACCTGTATAAAGATTACCTCAATTAAGATTATTGTAAATGTCAGATCAATCAACGCCAGCTAGTACCGACAGGAATAAAGTTCTATTTCAGATAGAAAAACTTTCGTGTGCTTATGCAAACAATATTACGGTTCTTGAAGCTGAAAATATAACTATTCCAAAGCGAAAAATTACTGTTTTATTGGGGCCTTCGGGAGCCGGCAAAAGTACCTTGCTCGAAACCCTGGGGTTGATGACGCAAACCGTTAACGGAGATACATCAGCTATAAAATTTTATCCAAACGACACGGATGAATATGATCTGGCAAAAATGTGGAATGACGCACAGGAAACTGAACGTTACAATATTAGACTCTTATACTATAGCTTCATTTTTCAGAGTACCAACCTGATGCCCAACTTTTCGGCTCTCGAGAATGTTGGTTTAACTGAGCTGATACAGAATAAACCTGAATCCGAAGCTTATTTTAATGCTATAGAGAGTCTGGTTAAAAATTTGAGCGTAACCAGTCTTTCATACGAAAAAAAACCTTTCGAATTTTCGGGTGGAGAACGCCAGCGCCTGGCTTTTGCCAGGGCGATTAACCCCGAATTTACTGTTCTCTTTGGTGACGAACCTACCGGAAACCTCGACCATTTCAATTCGGTGAAATTAATGCACTTCATACGCGAATTTATTACAAAACAACGCGAAAATGTAAGTGCCATTATTGTTTCTCACAATATTCCGCTAACATTGGATTTTGCCGATCGAATTATAGTTCTTTCGATGCGTGAGAACGGAGTTTCAACCATTGATCCACATTTTATATATGACCGCGATACACTGAAATGGGAAGAATCGCAGGATGTTAAAGCTCATATTCAGAAAGAAATTGAACTCCTTCTCAATTCTGATACCGAGAGTTTCGTGCGTATTTTGATGCACCTAACCGACAATAACGTAGAGGATGATTTCTTTAACGAAATCAAAACCCGAATGGCCGACCATCAAATATCAATGGAAGGTGATAAGGATTTTCCGGAAGAGAAAAAGAAAGAGTTTAAAGCATGGCTAACAACAAAGATTGAAGAAAAAGAATTACTTAATTCAGAGATCAAAGAAAATATCAGTCAGTTTGCATATGGTGAAATCAAAAAGGCCGATATTAAAATCAACGATGTAATACGAACCATTCAGGATTTGAAATTTAAAACAGCTGTTGAAGGCCAACGGGATGATAATCGGAATAGTAAACTTAGCGGAATTGAGCAGCAGGAACTTGGCAAAGGAAGTTCACCAATTATTACAATACTTGGGTTTTTGCCATGGTTGTTTTTCTCAATTGCTCCTTTTATCTCATCTGGAATTCGTTACATTGTTCTTTTTGTCACAAAAAAACTTGGTGCTCTAAAAAAATCAAAAAAGAAGAAAGCTGATGATGATGAGATTAATAGCGATTATCTGAATTTTTTCTCTTTCAAGAATTTGATATCCCGGATATTCTATAAACTTTGTATAGCCTGGGATTGGGTTAATGTTAAATATAAATTATTTATAAAATTAAAGCTGAAGCAAAACTGGGTTGTTTTTTCGGCTATTCCACACGATTTTAAACATCTGTTTTATCGTAACGAAACCAAGGAATTGCTGGGCAGACACAATAAAAACTTTTGGTTGATTGTTGCCATCCTGTTTTTCACATTTTTAGCCATCGGATTTTCGAACGGAAGCCTTGAATACCTGAAAGACAAAATGGCCGACCCGTTCGTTCGCTCTATAAACGCGCAAATACCGGGTGGTAATCGGCAGGCCGACCGTATGATCAATATCTACAATTCGGATTCACTTCAGCAATTGTATAATTACGACACTATTGTTGGCTACAATAAATGGACAGCATATTTCCAGGGCGATTTGCCCGAAAGCCCGCACCGTGGACTCGACGGTCGTTCAATCCCGTTTGATGACCCGTTAATTAGCACAATTGTTGACCCTGAAATTAATAACTCTGTTGGATCGTCTTTTACCGACGAGTTTGATATATCTATAATTGTAACCCGTAACCTCGTAAATAAACTTGAATGTTCCGAAGATCCTGCCTTTCTGTTTAAAAAGCAGGGCGATGGCCGTCTTGTGCCTATTCCGGTGAGGGCAATTGTTGATAAACTTCCCGGAGAAAGGGTCGATTTTATTACTACACAGCATTTCTATAATAATTTCATGGCGATGGGAGATAATTTCCTGTTTAAAGACAACAAGAAATTGTACGCATATGTAGTGGCCGATTCTATGCACATGGAAGAATTTAAGCATGTATGCGACTCTTTTTTTACCCGTTATTACGATGAAGGCGGGTTGCTTGAAGTAAATGCCGTTGACGTTTACATGCACAACTATTCTTATAAAGATATCATGATGTTGCAGGTTTCTTTCTTCAATTCAGATTTTATAATGATTGACGAAATTGACCAGCTTTACAGTGAGCTTCGAACCTCTGACGAGATTAAGTCGTTCATCAAAGAAACAAATATCGACGAGCACGAATTTATTCAAAGCTATTTTCCGAACCAGGGACAACACCGCTCGAGACGTTTCGATTATATCGCGGTTAATTTTAACAACCTAAGCAAAGTTGACGATTTTGCAGATAAATTTGCCGAAGATTCGGGTATTAAACTCGAAATGGCAAAAATTGAACAAATGAAAAACTACAATTTTGTAAGTCAGCTTACCCGTATTATGTCTATTATTCTGATTGGTTTTAGCGTGCTGATGATAAACATATTCCTTTCGAATATTTTGAGTACCCACTTGAATAAGATCAAAATGAATATTGGCACTTTCAAGGCTTTCGGAATCGATATAAAGCGCATTTACATGGGCATGATGTATGTCTTTGTTTTGTTGCCACTTTTAGTTGCATTGGTGATGGCCGCAATTGTCGGATATCTGGGCTTTGTTTATTTCATTATAAATGTTATTTCTCCTTTTGAGGTTGAAAAGGCTTTATATTTCGATTTGATGAACAGCCTCACGCTGATTTCAATACTGGTGCTAGCCGTTGTAAACTACTACGCATTTAGTGTAATTATTGAGCGAATCTTTAAACAGCGCCCCGGCGATTTGATTTACGACCGAAGTAACAAAGCTTAATTTGGCACATGTTTTCATAGTGTACAAAAATTATTTGATAAATAAACACTAAATTCTTTTGTCATGGCTCAAACCATATTCTATATAATATTTCTGATTGTTGTACTTGATTTTGTGTTTGAACAATGGCTCGATTATTTAAATACAACCCATTGGAGTAAAGCACTGCCCGAAGAGTTAAAAGGAATATACGACGAAGATGCGTATGCAAAATCGCAGGCCTATAAAAAGGCCAATCGTAAATTCGGAATGATTACTTCTTCTTTTTCGTTTATAATTTTAATTTTAATGTTGCTTTTTGATGGTTTTGCCCTGTTGAATAACTGGGCTGAAATGGTTACTTCACATTATATCCTGCAGGCATTGTTTTTTTTCGCTATCATCGGTATCGCATCTGATATTCTGACTACTCCTTTCGATATTTACGACACTTTTGTTATTGAAGAAAAATTTGGCTTCAATAAATCGACTCCTAAAATTTTTGTCGCCGATAAGATTAAAGGATGGCTGGTCGCAGCCATTCTGGGAGGCGGAATTCTTGCATTGATTATGTGGATTTGGAATATAACCGGCAATAATTTTTGGTGGATCGCCTGGTCTGTGGTTACTTTCCTGTCGGTTTTCATGTCGATGTTTTATTCTCAACTGATTGTGCCTTTATTTAATAAACAAACACCACTTCCCGAAGGTGAGTTAAAAACTGCCATAATTGATTTTGCCAAAGAAGCCGGTTTCAGTTTAAAAAACATCTATGTAATCGACGGATCGAAACGATCGACCAAAGCAAACGCATATTTTACAGGTTTAGGACCGAAAAAGAGAATTGTACTTTACGATACGTTGATAGATGATTTGGAAACTCAAGAGATTGTTGCTGTTTTGGCACACGAAATAGGTCACTATAAGAAAAAGCATACAACAACAGGCCTATTAGCTGGTATTGTCCAATCAGGAATTATGCTTTATGTATTTTCGCTAATGGTTTCGTCACCTTATTTATCTCAAGCATTAGGGGTTGAACAACTTAAATTTTATATCGGACTAATTGCTTTTGCTATTTTATACAGTCCTTTGTCTTTTATTATGGGGATAGGCATGAATATTATTTCGCGGAAAAACGAATACCAGGCCGATGCTTTTGCAGCCGGATTTGGTTTGTCTGACAAATTAAGTTCAGCATTAAAAAAGTTGTCGGTTAAAAGCCTGAGTAATCTTACTCCACATCCGGCCTATGTATTCTTTCATTATTCACATCCAACACTACTACAACGCTTAAGGCGTTTAATATAAACTAAAAATTATTACTATGAGTGATTGTCATGAGCTCTTATAGTAAAAAAGGCTCGCTCACGTAAACCCTTGCTTTGAACTGCCTGAAAGAATATATTATCTCTTGTTTGATAAACGAGGGTTAAATGGTTCGAACATTTTAATAAAATGTTCAGTACTCAAAGACTTTGATTATGCCATAATACAACAAAGAAAAAAAGTGCATTGCTATGTTCTAAATATTTGTTAGTTGCGAAAGTGAAAACCTTTTTAAAATTGCGAAGAATATATCTAAATAACCAGATGTGATTAAAAAAAGTACGAATATCATTCTATACTTTGTAAAATACCTATAGTTTTGCAATCGATTACATTGAGATATGAGCGCTAAAAATGAAGTAACACATACAGGCATTATTAAGTCTGTTGATCCCGATGGAATAACTGTGGGTATAGTTGTTCAGTCGGGTTGTGCCAGCTGTCAGATTAAGGGTGCATGCAATATGTCCGAACAGTCTGATAAAGAGATAGATATCACCTGTAGTCCTGCAGGATATAAAGTAGGGCAGCAGGTAATGATTTTTTTAAAATCATCGCAGGGCATGAATGCCTTATTCCTCGGTTATGTGTTGCCATTCATTATATTACTTACTGTGATGATAATCCTGTCGAATTATGTAGAAAACGAAGGTGTAGTGGGGCTTGCTTCTCTCTCATCGCTTGTGCCATATTACCTGACAATATTTTTTTTCAGAAAGCAGATTAAAAAGAAATTTACATACGTGGTTAAACCACTAAATAGTTAGTTATGAATGCATCGCTAATTTATACAATAATTACCATTAGTTCGATCGGGGTTGCGGCAGCAATCATTTTATATTTTACTGCCCGTAAATTTTATGTGTACGAAGACCCGCGAATTGATGAGGTTGAAGAAGCTTTACCCGCTGCTAACTGCGGTGGGTGTGGTTATGCCGGTTGCAGAGCCTTTGCTGAAGCCATTGTTAAAGATAATTCGTTCGATAGCAAGTTTTGCCCGGTAGGAGGAGATGAGGTTATGCAAATTGCAGCAGGTATCATGGGGCTCGAGGCCGGTGATCAGAAAGCACGTCTGGCCGTATTGCGTTGTAACGGTACATGCGAATTCCGGCCAAAAACTAATCATTACGAAGGTGCTTCTACTTGTGCCATTGCTGCCATGAATTACGGTGGAGAAACAGGTTGTCAGTATGGCTGCCTAGGTTTTGACGATTGTGTTGATGTTTGCGATTTTGATGCACTGCACATGGATCCCAAAACAGGACTTCCGGTAGTGGCCGACGAAAACTGTGTGGGTTGTGGCGCCTGTATTGAAGCATGCCCGAAAGACTTGTTCGAACTTCGAAAGAAAATGCCCAAACACCGTAAAATATTTGTTTCATGCAGAAATGAAGACAAGGGCGGCGTAGCTAAAAAATCGTGCGAGGTAGCATGTATCGGCTGCGGTAAATGCGAAAAAGAGTGTAAGTACGATGCAATTACCATAAGCAACAATCTGGCATTTATCGATTCTGATAAATGTGTGCTTTGCCGTAAGTGCGTTTCGGCATGTCCAACAAATGCGATTATCGAAGAGAACTTTCCGCCCCGAAAAATTAAAGTTGAAAAAGAGGCCCAGTCGGCCGAAGCTTAACGCGATAAATATAAATATCAGTACCCCAGGTTAACAAAGGAGGAAAAATGCTGAAAACATTCAAAATAGGTGGAGTACACCCGGCCGAAAATAAAATTACGGCCACTAAAGCGGTTGAAAAATTACCGCTTCCCAAAACGGTAACAATTCCTGTGGCCCAGCATATCGGGGCACCTTCAAAAGTTATTGTCAAACGTGGCGATATGGTTAAGGCAGGGCAGGTAATTGCACAAAGCTCAGGCTTCGTTTCTACCAATATTCACTCGTCGGTTTCGGGGAAAGTTATGAAAATTGATACCGTTTTTGATAGCTCTGGCTACAAAAAGGAATCGGTTGTAATCAATACTGAGGGCGATGAGTGGGCCGACGGAGTTGATCTTTCTCCCGATTTGGTGAAAGAAACATCGCTCGATGCAAAAGGCATTACCAATAAAATACTCGAAGCAGGGATTGTAGGGCTTGGAGGTGCTACTTTTCCAACACATGTTAAATTATCGCCACCTCCCGGAATGAAGGCCGAAGTATTGTTAATTAACGGTGTTGAGTGCGAGCCTTATTTAACTGCCGACCACCGCTTAATGCTTGAGCGTGGTAACGAATTGCTGATAGGTATTGGTTTGCTCAAAAAAGCTCTGGGCGTTGAGCGTGCTGTAATTGGCATCGAGCGCAATAAACTCGATGCTATCGAGCACCTCACCTCTCTTTCCCGAAATTACAAAGGCATCGAAGTTTGCCCCCTAAAAGTGAAGTATCCGCAGGGTGGCGAAAAACAGTTAATTAAAGCAGTAACAGGTCGCGAAGTGCCTTCGGGGGCTTTACCTATTTCGGTTGGTGCAGTGGTGAATAATGTAGGCACTGCATTAGCTGTTTATGAGGCTGTTATGAAAAACAAACCGCTAGTTGAACGCATTATAACTGTTACGGGTAAATCGTTAAGCAACCCCTCGAACTTTTTAGTGTGTGTTGGAACGCCAGTGAAAGAGTTGGTTGATGCTGCCGGTGGTTTGCCCGATGATACAGCCAAAGTAATAAGCGGCGGTCCGATGATGGGTAAATCTGTAGCCAATATTGACATTCCAGTAACAAAAGGTACATCAGGTATTCTTATTCTGAATGAAGAAGAAGGACATCGTAAAGAAGTGCTAAACTGCATCCGTTGCGGACGTTGTGCAAGTGTGTGTCCAATGGGGCTTGAACCTTACCTGCTGATGACGCTTTCGGAAAAGAAAGTTTGGGATAAAGCCGAAACCGAAAAGATAATGGATTGTATCGAGTGTGGATCGTGTAGTTATACCTGTCCGGCTAATCGCCCTTTACTCGATCATATACGATACGGAAAGCTGACCGTTGGCGGCCTTATCCGAAGCAGAAAATAAAAAACCAAGTAACTAACCATAAGTGGTAAAAGATATTCAAAATGGATAAATTATTAACCATAACCCCTTCGCCACATATAAAACAGGGCGACTCGGTGAATAAAATTATGTACAGTGTTATTTTTGCACTGGCACCGGCCCTGGTGTGGTCGTTTTTCATCTTTGGCCTTTCGGCAGTTGTCGTTACTCTTACATCGGTAGTCAGCTGTGTGGTGATTGAGTGGCTGATTCAGAAATATGTAATGAACGTTGAACCTTCGGTTAAGGACGGTTCGGCTATTTTAACAGGCATTTTGCTAGCCATGAACGTGCCGGCCGGTTTGCCTTTGTGGATAATGATAATCGGTGCTATTGTTGCTATCGGTGTTGGTAAAATGTCGTTTGGCGGATTAGGGCATAACCCTTTTAACCCGGCCTTGGTCGGACGGGTATTTTTGCTTATTTCATTTCCGGTGCAAATGACCACCTGGCCAAATGTTACCAAACAGGTAGTTGATGCAACTTCGGAAGCAACACCACTGGCTTTAGTGAAAGAGGGTGTTAATAGTGGTTCAACTGTTCCTGAAATTATGCAGCAATTGCCCAATTACAACGAACTGCTTCTGGGCAATTTTAGCGGCTCGTTAGGTGAAATGTCGGCAGCGCTGCTCCTGCTTGGAATGGTTTATATGCTTATTCGGAAAGTAATCACCTGGCATATACCCGTAACTATAATTGCTACAGTGTTTGTTTTTACCGGAATACTATATCTTGTTGATCCTATGCAATATGCCGATCCGTTGTTTCATCTTCTTTCGGGAGGTTTAATGTTGGGTGCAATATACATGGCAACCGATATGGTTTCTTCGCCTATGGCAAAGAAAGGACAAATTATTTATGCCCTCGGAATAGGCTTGATAACAGTTAGTATAAGAATCTGGGGAGCTTATCCCGAAGGTATTTCTTTTGCAATACTAATTATGAATGCTTTTACTCCGTTAATTAACAACTATGTGAAACCTAAACGATTTGGAGAGAAGAAAAATGGCTAAGTTGGAATCATCTTTCAAAAATATGCTGGTCTCGCTTTTTGGGGTCACATTAATAGCATCGGCTGCGCTGGGTTTAGTTTACGATGCAACCAAAGCGCCAATAGCACAAACCGAAGCAAAAAAGCAGGAAATGGCTTTGGCCAGTGTGCTGCCCGAATACGATAGGCTGGGCGATGTAATAAAAGTATTGCCTGCCGACGGGAAAGACAGTATTGAAATATACCCTGCGTACGGTCCGAACAACGAAGAAGTGGCAAGTGCCGTAAAATCATACACTTACAGTGGTTTTAGCGGTTATATCGAAATAATGGTAGGTATTGATCCCAACGGTGAAATTACAGGATTCCAGGTGCTTAAGCATGCCGAAACACCCGGGCTCGGTTCGAAGATGAACGATTGGTTCAGCAATGCTGAAAAACCCGGGCAAAATGTGATTGGTCGTTCGTTTAACGATGGTGCTATTCAGGTTTCCAATGATGGTGGTAAGGTGGATGCCATTACGGCTGCAACCATTACCTCGCGTGCTTTTTTAGATGCGCTGAACAGAGCCAACCGCTGTCTCGACAGTGCCTGGGAAACCGATGCCGAGTCGGGTGCTACACAACAAATTAATGGAAAAAATAGTGATGACGATGTTGCATCGTCGGAACAATAAAATATTGACAAAATGAACCAGTGGAAAAATTTTACGAAGGGTTTTATTAAAGAAAACCCGGTTTTTGTCCTCCTTCTGGGAATGTGTCCAACGCTTGGAACAACCGGAACAGCCATTAACGGACTGGGCATGGGGCTGGCCACCACTTTTGTATTGGTGATGTCGAACCTCGTAGTTTCGCTCATTAAAAATCTGATACCCGATAAAGTACGAATACCGGCTTTTATTGTGGTTATTGCAACCTTTGTAACCATTGTCGAAATGGTGATGCAAGCATATCTGCCATCATTATACGAAAGTCTGGGCTTATTTATTCCGCTTATTGTAGTTAACTGTATTGTGCTGGGGCGCGCCGAAGCTTTTGCTTCGAAAAACAATGTTAAGTCGTCGGTAATCGACGGAGCAGGCATCGGGCTTGGCTTTGCTTTTGCATTAACAATTCTGGGTAGCGTGCGCGAATTGCTGGGTAGTGGTAAGGTATTCGATATTACCATTTATCCCGAGAATTACGGAATGCTGATTTTTATTCTGGCTCCCGGCGCATTCATCGCCCTTGGATATATCATTGCCGTAATTAACCGGCTTAACAAAAAGAACGCGTAACCATAACCTGAAAATCTCTGAAAATGGAATATATTATTATCATTATATCGGCCATACTGGTTAACAATATTGTTTTAAACCAGTTTTTAGGTGTTTGTCCTTTCCTTGGTGTTTCCAAAAAAATTGAAACAGCCGTAGGTATGACCGGGGCAGTAACTTTTGTAATGGTGCTGGCAACCATTGTTACTTTTCTCATTCAGCATTACATTCTTATTCCGTTCGAAATTCAGTATTTGCAAACCATTTCGTTCATTTTAGTTATAGCATCGCTGGTACAGCTTGTCGAAATAATATTAAAAAAGGTAAGTCCGTCGCTTCACCAGGCACTTGGGGTGTTTTTGCCGCTGATTACCACCAACTGTGCCATATTAGGGGTTGCTATATTGGTTATTCAAAAGGAATTTAACCTGATGGAAGGCGTAGTTTACGCCATTGCAAATGCCATTGGTTTCGGCTTGGCACTAATCATTTTTGCCGGGTTGCGTGAGCATACCGATTTACAGGATGTTCCCAAAGGTCTGAAAGGCGTTCCAATTGCACTTATAACAGCCGGTATTCTGGCTATGGCATTTATGGGATTCTCGGGAATCGTTTAATGCACAGCAAACAAGATAAAAACGAAGCAACTATTTAACGATGGTTGCTTTTTTCGTTTCGGAATTGGCCATCAAACATTCGGTTTTCTTTTTATCTTTGCACAAATTTTTCAAAAGCCAACAGATTATGAGTATCAGAGAATTAAGTGAGCAGGAGCTCATTCGTCGGAATTCATTAAATAAATTAAGGGAAATAGGCGTTGAGCCGTATCCTGCTGCCGAGTATAAAACCACACATCATACTGAACAAATAAAACAGCAATTTGAAGCCGGAGAGGAAGAAACGCTGAAAGATATTTCGCTGGCCGGTCGTATTATGAGCCGGCGCATTATGGGAAAAGCTTCTTTTGTTGAACTTCAGGATGAGACAGGCAGAATTCAGGTTTATTTTAACCGCGACGAAATATGTCCCGGCGACGATAAAACCCTGTACAACGAAGTGTTTAAGAAACTCCTGGATATTGGTGATATTATTGGTGTTAATGGCTTTGTGTTCAGAACACAGATGGGTGAAATAACAATTCATGTAAAGGAATTTACAGTTTTGAGCAAATCGCTGCGCCCGCTTCCTATTGTGAAGGAAAAAGACGGAAAAGCATACGATGCCTTTACCGATGCCGAAATGCGTTACCGTCAGCGTTATGTCGATTTGATTGTGAACCCAAAAGTACGCGAGCAATTAAAAAAACGTACAGTTATAATGAATACCATGCGGCAAATGTTTAATGAAAACGGCTACCTCGAGGTTGAAACTCCCATTTTGCAACCAATCCCGGGAGGCGCTGCTGCACGTCCGTTTATTACCCATCATAACGCGCTCGACATTCCATTGTATATGCGTATTGCCAACGAACTTTATCTGAAAAGGTTAATTGTAGGCGGCTACGAAGGTGTTTACGAGTTTGCCAAAGATTTCAGAAACGAAGGGATGGATCGTACGCATAATCCCGAGTTTACTGTAATGGAAATTTATGTAGCCTACAAAGACTACAATTGGATGATGAATTTCACCGAGGAAATGATTGAACGTATTGCGCTGACGCTACATGGCACTACCAAAGTACAGGTGGGTGATAAAGAAATAGATTTCAAACGTCCGTTTAAACGTATCAGCATGCTCGATTCAATTAAGGAGCATACCGGTATCGACATAAATGGTATGAATGAAGCCGCGTTGCGCGAGGTATGTAAAAAACTCGATGTTGAAGCTAACGAAACGATGGGTAAGGGCAAACTGATTGACGAGATATTTGGTGAAAAATGTGAAGCGAGCTATATACAGCCAACTTTTATTACCGATTATCCGAAAGAAATGTCGCCTTTATGCAAAAAGCACCGCGAGAATCCCGAGCTCACTGAACGTTTCGAGCTAATGGTGAACGGCAAAGAACTTTGCAATGCATATTCCGAGTTGAACGATCCTATCGACCAACTTGAGCGTCTTCAAGATCAGTTGAAGTTATCGGAGAAAGGCGACGATGAAGCAATGTTTATCGATATGGACTTTGTAAGGGCACTCGAATACGGAATGCCTCCAACATCGGGCATGGGTATTGGTATCGACCGGCTGGTGATGCTTATGACCAACCAGGTTTCAATTCAGGATGTATTATTCTTCCCCCAGATGAAGCCAGAGAAAAAAGCAGTTGAGCTTACCGATGAAGAAAAATTGGTGCTGGAATTGCTCAAAAAGAAATCGCCTGTTCTACTAGATGAATTGAAAGAGCAATCGGGCTTAAGCAATAAAAAGTGGGACAAAGCCATCAAAGGACTTACAAAACACAAGCTGGCCAGTGTGAATAATACAGCAGAAGGATTGTTTGTTGAGCTTGCAGCTTAGAAAAATTGTGTTGTTAGTTGTACAAAAATTCGAGTTCTGGTGCCACGACAAAATAAAACCTGAGTTGTTCATTATAACAATTCAGGTTTTTTAATATTATACAGATCACTTAACCCAACTTGAAAATTTCAGACAGAACAAAATTACCTCACAAACACTCACGCTTCTGTCAACACTCACAATACCAACAAGATAGAATTAATGGGTTATTTTTTTTCATTTTCTCAAAAATCTAAACATCTGATATTCAACAGTTGTGTATTTTGAAACCTCCATTTAGACCCCCAACAGACTTTTAGGAATGAACATATTTCGTATCTTTGCAAGATGTTTATTAAAAAGATAACAAAACCGGATAGAAAAGGTGAAGTAACATATACTTATTATAGGTTAGTTCACAGTTATAAGGTAGGCAATAAAAACAGGCAACAAACAAT
>JAQICD010000084.1 GCA_027858715.1 Prolixibacteraceae bacterium | reverse complement strand
GCATCGGTTGTACGACGATAATTGCCGTGGTTTTCGGGGTCTCGTGCCAGACGTTTGTTAAAAAACACCGGCGCAAAATCCATCGATCCAATTGCGTTTCTGGTAAAAGGTAAAATTGTAGCATTAAAAGCATGCTTATCGGTAAAATACTGGTTGAAAATTAAATTTTCGGAAGCCAATACAGCTTCTGAGGTCACAAAATTTGGATACATCCGTTGCCATCCCCGGGGAATTGTACTGCCGTGTACAGTTATTACAAGCCCGTAATCGTTGGCATCTGACAGTATATCTTCATAAAGTTTCATGGTTTGTTGCTTATCGCCGCCAAAGAAATCTACTTTCAATCCTTTAACGCCAATACTTTGCAGCCAGGCCATTTCATTTTTACGCGCAGGAGACGTATTCATGCAATCCTGGGGTGTTTGCGGAGCATTGTTCCACCAACCGTTGGAGTTATACCAAAGTAAAACACCTACATTTTTCGAAGAAGCATATTTTACCAGCTCCTCCATGCGTTCGCGGCCAATGTTGCGATCCCACCAGTTGTCTATAAGTATATATTCAAAATTTAAGGCAGCAGCCAAATCGATGAATTTCACCTGGTCTTCGTAGTTAATACTGTTATCCTGCCATACAATCCAGCTCCATGTCGAGCGCCCCATTTTATATTCTTTCGATGGTTCGTAAAGCGGTTCAACCACATCGAAAGCTACGGTTGATTCGACAATTGGCTTAAGAGTTTGACCAACGGTAATGGTGCGCCATGGTGTTTGTGCAGGAAGTGCCATAGCAGCAAATGTGCCGCCCAGAGAATTGTTTTCGCCCGCTTGTGGAAATTCAAGTGGATAAAAACCTTCTTTAGTTCCTTCGCCCAACCTTGAACCCACATAACGACTGTCAACTCCTGTTTCAGAAATTAAAACCCAGCCTTTGTCGCCAACTTTGAAAAGTGCCGGAAAAGTATAGCCAACCCCATTTGGAGAAGGTGTTCCTACCGGTTCATCATAAGTATATTCCTCTTCGTAACTTGGTTTTGTATTCATCCATCCGGTCATTGGCAAGGCTTGTTGCGAAATGAAAGTAGTGGCAAAATCGGGCAAATTAAAACCGGTAGCTTCGCTGTTAATCCTCAGATTAGTCTCATCACCTGACACAGCAACTCTGTATGAAAAAGCCACATCGTTGTTGCTAACCCTGAACATAGTTTGCAATGTATCGCCGGCAGAGTTTGTAAAGCTGCAAGTGAGCTCATTGGCCTTGTAATGCACATGACTAACCTTTGCCCTGTTCATTTCGTAGGTTTCATCGATTGCACGTCTTGCATGCGAAACATAGCTCATCGATTTTGAAAAGCTTCCAATGGATGTTTCTAAGCCAAGTGATGAAGACTCCAAAAATTCTTCGCCATTATTAGCTATATCATAAAACAGCTTTCCGTTTTCGAGCTCGACTTTCACTTGTAGCAGCCCGTTGGGACCTGTTACTTTGTAAGTATCGGCTAACGTATGTATTGAAAACAGGCAAAACAATGCGACAATAAAGTTTCTCATCAATTGCGTTTTTTAAAAAGTTAACAGTTAGAAATTAAAACACGTAAAAATAATAATTCTGAACCAAAATGTTGCAAAACACCCAAGAATGATGACAATTCATAAATTGAATTAGATGCTATTTTTTAATAATTTTTTTTGAAACTGATCCATCTTTACCTCTAACAATTACAAAATATGCACCTACTTCAAATTCTTTGATTGAAAAAGAAATCAACTGTTCATTTATATTGATGAAATTTTTGACCAACCGCCCATTAAGATCAACAATCGATACAGAATCAACAGAATTAAATTGTGTAAGATCAATATTCAGCTCATCATTTGTTGGATTTGGATAAACATTGAAAAAATCTTTCATTACAGAACCTGTTGACGATCCGCTTTCATAAATAAAATCAATTACATATGTTTTTGTCGTCACACCTCCTTCAGAAACTACTTTAATTATAGCCTGACCGGACAAAGAATCTGCCTGTGTTACTTCAATTTGCGATAAAGGCAAACTGGAAAATCCCTGTACCTCAGGAATATTGTCAGTATCTGGCGGTAGGTTGAGGATATATGAAGTTTCACTGGCATCAAATGAACTTAGACGAACACCGTCAACAAGAATACTGTCAAGATCGGCATTAAGCGTATTAGAACTGTAATACATTACTGATGTAAGATAATTGCTATAGGTAACATACTTTCCACGTAGCCATATCACATCAAAGCTACCTGGCTTATGACCCCGCGGAATAACAGGACGAACATTAATCATATCGGCAGGAGTATTCTCGGTTATTGCCGTAGTTGTCCATGAAGCCCCTTTGTTGTTGGTCTCGTATTTATAAATTTCGAAAACATCATTTACCTGTTTCGACAAATAAACTACCGAAGGATTATTTGGGTCAAGAACCATCCCACCCGAATAATTTGGTTCATTTTCGTTTGCTCCTTCAGGAGTTTGCGGAAACCACCTACCGCTATTAACGATGTGATTCGTAATCCATTGGCTACCATTCCATGTTGCATAGTAATAATGATGGTTCAGATCGTCGGGGAATGCGGCAAAAAGGATTACAGGATTCTCGTCGCTATCGAGCGCAATATCCCAGGTCCAGCCTTTACATTTCGACGCATCGTAAATGGTCTCGACCTCGCCGGCATCGATGTTTAATGGTCCGCTAACGGCAAAGTCTTTGATTAATGTTCCGTCGGCTCTGTAAAACTTAGAATTCTTAAAGTAGGTGTAATATATCTTATTTTGGGGTTCTCTACGCGGATGGCCTGTAGTAAAAGTCATGTGAATTCCACCACTGCTATCCTGGGTATATTTTACATACGGACGTTGCTGGTTTCCATTGCGTGTTATCAACTCAGCTGGTTGCCCCCATGTTATACCGCCATCATTCGAAACATTTATTGTAGGATGCCATGTTGCACCATCGCGATAAAACATTACTGTTGAATCGCCTACCTGGTATGGATTGGCATAAGTAACATTATTTCCAAAATTCGATTCAGCTCCAAATGATGTAATATCTTCGGGGTTTGTGGAAACAATCACCCGCATAGGTCCATAAAAATGGCCAGAATACGCAACCAGAATACGACCATCCTCACGCACCAAAATAGTTGGATTATTATGATCGTCAACCTGCATGAAATCGGGCGGACTTATTACATTACTTATAACTTCTCCGGTTTCGTGGTTGTAGCTGGCTACTTCAACTATTCCTTTGCTGGTGATCCAACCAGTATAAGTCTGTTTCTTTTCTCCTTCGTAATATACAGCTCTGGGATCCTGAAACCAGCACCATGTACCATCTGTAGTCAACTTATAAGTACCTTTCATCATAAAAGGAGGCAGTACTTCCCTTACTATTATAACTTCTGATAATTCGTTGCTATTTACCAGTATCTGTCCATTCTTAACTTCTTCTTTATTTTCAAACCCGGCTGTAACTGTAACACCGCATTGTGCATCTTCAGGACTTATTTCAGAAGGCTCGAGAGTCATTCCCCGGGGAGCAACAAAACTTATATTTTCGCTTAATCCAAAGGCTGAAACATGAAATGACTGCGATAGTCGCGTACTGTCATACGTTAACTCTTCACTCGAAACCTTGATAAAAGGATCGCCACTGTATTCTGACAGCGACAAATCGCGTATTGCGCCCAACACCTGGCTACTTGACCCAATTGTAAAGTAATAGGTACCATCTTCTTCAGGTATGAATAACAATTTGATGTCATGCAGTTCACCGACAACAGGTACAGCCACTTTTTCTTTAACAATACTTGTTCCTGAATTATCCCTGGCAGAGTTAATTTCAACCGAGTAGGAAGGTGCCGAACCGTTTGAATTCCATGCAACTTTAGCTTCAAACAAATATGCAGTACAAGCTTTCAGGTTAACAGCCGGATAGCTAAACACCGAAGAGGTTGTTGTTCCGCCTGTACCATCCCAACGCAAATACAAAATACGACCGGTTAACGAGCCTCCTTTGTATGAATATGTTACATTATCCTGAAAACGTACTCCAAAAACATTTGCATCGGTCCATGCATCGATTGCCGGCGAACACTCCCATCCAAAATTATTGGGAGCTGAACCGGTACCGGTAAGTCCGCCTCCATCCCATTCGTACATACAATTTACACCGAAATTTATCGTATATGTTTTTGTTGTATTTCCATTGGCCGCAGTAACCTCTATTGTTGCCATACCTTCACCATTATCCAGTAAAATATTTCCGTCGCCAACAACAACTGCATCTTCATTATTTGTTACAGCTGAAATATTAACAGAAGCAGTACCTTGAGGAAGACTTACGTTATACGTTGTAATATCCCGATTAAAAGCCGGACTCAGATTACCTTCACTTAAAGTTAAATCAGCCAAAGAAGCATCGTCTGAAATCTGGCTATATGTTAATTGTAAATCATCGAAAAAGATGCGACCATGCGATCCGGATCCAGCGTTTTGTGATGCAAGCCCCACCTGAATTGTTCCAGACACTTCATTGTTGAGTGTAAAATATATTTCATCGCTGGTCCATTCGTTTTGACTAAAACCATCCAGAACTGACAATTCTGAATCTCCGGAATCGGGCACAAAGCCTACCATACTTTTACTATACTGCGCGGATCCCGAATTATAAGCTTTATAAAAAAGCTTATATGAACCAGCCGGCAATGTTACATTCTGATAATATGTGACCGTGCCTGTCCATGCAGCACACATGCCCAGTGTACCATGCCCATTACCAGTAGTTGAACCATCGGAACCAGTGGCAGGTATTGACCCCGGACTATTAAGCGTTCCAGCATAGCCATATTCATAAGTTGCACCTGCACTCCAGCCTTCGTAATGTTTATTCCATCCGGCAATATCAAGCACTGTTGAACCATCATCAGAAGAGGGCAGATTAGTTGCTGCATCACCAACTTTATAATTACATGACAGATCAAATCCGGCATTCGCCAGATAGGTATCAGTTACATCTTGCACCTGCCCGCAAAGCAGCAGCGAGTTCAGAAATAGAAACAAAAAACCAGGTAAGCTAAAAAATTTTCTCATTAGTCTGTGTAAGAAATATGTTTATTGATCGTATAATACTTGAAGGAACAAATATCTCTAACTATTGATATTTTGTATTCAAAAAATTCGAAAATAAATGCAAAATATTCTTATTTATTACAGACTAGTTATAAAAATTCTAAAATATATAACAATAAGTCATCAACTTTTACAAAACGTTAGCAAATCGGGAAGCAGTTACAATCATCGATTGATTGTAACTGCTTTTTCAGTTTTTCATTTTGAAACCTGAACACCAAACGAAGCATACAGCAAATAGAGAGCGCAAATCAGAATTACTATAACAGATCCAAGCTGCGAGCCAATTAAATCGGACGAGAGACCCATAAAGAATGGAATTATGGCACCTCCAAAAACACCGGTTATCATTAATCCCGATATCTCGTTTGCCTTATCGGGGCGGGCTTGAATAGCCATACCAAAAATAATTGGGAATATATTTGCAATGGTAAAACCAATGATGGCAATCAGTATAAAGATTGGCATCTTTCCACCGGCAAACAACAATACAATTAATGCAATAGCAGCAATTATTATGTTGATTTTAAAATATTTTGATGAAGAATATTTTGAAAGAATAAAAATACCAAGGAAAGTTCCGAGGGTACGAAATGCAAAATAAATACCGGGGCCAAACCCTGCATTCACGGCAGTTAAACCAGCACGTTCCATCAATAATTTCGACGAAGCGGTATTGATACCCACATCGATTCCAACGACAAACAATATTCCAAGGAACAACAGCAGAATTTTTGAATCTTTTAACAGCGCCCAAACCTCTCCAAATGTATTGGTATCGACTTTGGCCTCTTCTTTACTGATGGGCGTAAACCACAACCAGATGGTTGAAATTAAGGTTATAACCGCATAAATAGGGAATATATATTGCCAATTGTTTAGCTGTGTGGCCGCAAAAGCTGCAATAAACGGAGCACTAAACGACGAAATGGCTTTCACAAACTGGCCGGCAGTAAGACTACTGGTGAGTCGCTCGCCCGAAACAACATTCGAAAGCAGCGGATTCAGCGATACCTGCAACACTGTGTTGGCTATACCCAGCAAAGCAAAAGCAATAAGAGTCGTCCCGAACGAATATTCAATAAGTGGGATAAACATAGCTATTGCGGTAAGCACATTACTAAGTAGAACAGTTTTTTTACGACCAATTTTGTTCATCAGAAACCCGGTTGGAATCGAAAAAAATAAAAACATCGAAAACAAAGCAACGGGTATCATATTCGACAGGGTATCGCGGAAAGCCGGGTCGTAACTACCCAACAAATCTACCTTAACATGGGCAGAGGTAATGCCCACAACATCGCAGAATCCCATTACAAAGAAGCCGAACAGAACGGGCAGTAATTTGAAAGTTTTATTTTCACTCATCATAGTAGTTTTATAAATATAGGTTCAATTATTATTTAAAAATATTACTTAATATCCTGTGGAGGCATTATTTCATGTCCCCAGCTTGATGGCTTGCTTCCCATTATAAAAATCAGCTCGCCACCTGCAACGATATTATTATGTTCTATCCACGCTTTATTATAACTTTTACCGTTTAGTATAGCTGACTGAATATAGCAATTGTTTTCTGAAAGGTTTTCGGCACGAATAATAAAATCGTTGCCATTTTCCTGATGAATTACAGTTTCTTTAAAATAAGGTGTATTCAATAAATAATACGAATGACCGGCATTTGGGTAAAAACCCATCATATGAAATGCCAGCCACGATGACATAGAGCCTGAATCGTCGTTGCCCGGTATGCCTGAACGACTGATATTATAATTATCGTCGATAATTTGATGTACACGTTTGCTGCTGAGCTCAGGTCGGCCAATCCAGTGGTACAAGCAAGGCGACAAAAAAGAAGGCTCGTTAGCCACATTGTAATAGCTGTTTTCAAAAAAAGTATCCAGACGCTTTTGAAAAGCATTGCTACCGCCACACTGATCAATTAAACCGGGCACATCGTGCGGAACAAACAATGAATATTCCCAGGAAGTTCCTTCGTAGAAGAAACCACACCACCAGCAAACACATATCGGCCATTCTTGCGCGAGAGGATCGTATTGCACATACGACACACGGCCGTCTTTGCGGTCGCACTGAATGCTGTCAACCCAGTTACCTGCTGCATCTTTAGGCATTATAAAACCACGAGATCCTTCGTGCTCAATATCGCGCCAAAGATTCTTCCAGTTATCCGACTGTTTCAAAAAACGACGGTACTCACCATTTCGACCCAAACCTTTTGCCACAGCTGCAATGCAATAATCGTTAAGAGCATACTCAAGTGTACGGTTTCCTGCCCTCACAAAACGGGTCGAAACATAGCCCAACGAATTATAGTCGGTCAGGCCTCCCCTGCCTTCTTTTTCTTCATTTCCACCCGGGGGTATATTGGCATTTTTAAGCATTGCATGCAAACCAGTACCATAATTAACGCCAGGTAAACCTTTCACAAAAGCATCGGCTATTAACACATCGGCGTTTGAGCCTCCCTGCGTTCGTCCGTTATAGTTACCGCTACGGGCATCGGGCATGTAACCTTCAAACTTATAAATATCAATCAGGCAATTTACAATATCGGCCTGTCGCGATGGTGTAATGAGCGTAAGCAGCGGATGCGAAGTTCGGTAGGTATCCCAAAGTGCATAAAAGTCATCGTAGTAAGGCTTGGGCGACAGCCATAAAGGATTTTCGCCGGTTCGGTCAACCGGCATAAGCATAGTATGATAAAGTCCGGTATAAAACATTACTTTTTGCTCGTAAGTTGCGCTTTCGTCAATTTCGATACGGCTTATCATTTCCTCCCAAAGGTTTTGTCCTTCATTCAGAACACGGTCGAAATTCCAGTGAGAAATTTCGCTTTCAAGATTCTGCTTCGCTTTAAGTGAACTTAAAAATGAAATCCCGATTTTAACCTGCACTGTATCCGAACTATTTTCTCCGAATGACATATAAGCACCTGTCTTTTCGCCGGTATCGGCTTGTGATTCTACGCTTTTGAAAACATCGTTTCCCTTCCATGTTCCGAAACTTTCGAATGGTTGATCAAATTCGGCATAAAAATACACAGTGTATGCTGTACCGTTGTTCCACCCCCCACGAACACGGTTATACCCGCGCACTGCGTAATCAGACACTATTTCAATTTCGGAACCTACAAGGTGCTGAGCTTCTCGCGAATCGGGCAAATTACCTTCATCAAGAAATGCGCCGGCATCAACTTTTACACCTTTTTTTCCTAATGAAAACACATACCGATGAAATGAAGCTTTTGCCGTGGTAGTAAGCTCAACATCGATGTTCCATTTCTTTAATTTCACGCCGTAATAAGAAGTTTCAGCCCTTTCATCGCAAAATATTGAACCCTCATCATACATATCGAATTGGCCAGTATATGGCATTAGTGAGATATTGCCGTATTTTGCCCCACCCCCTGTTCCGCTAACGTGAATCTGACTAAAACCAAATATAGGCACCAGCGAGTCAGACACATATCCGCTATTTGAATATTTGTTATTATCGGGGCCGGGTTTTACCATACCAAAAGGCACCGACGGACCGATAAAAATATGTCCTTCTCCTTCGCTGCCTATAAAAGGGTCGATATACTGATGATAAGGCTGCGAAAAAGAAGGTAAAACAATAATAAATGCTACAAACAAAGCAGCAACAATTTTTTTTCCCATAACTAATTCATATTTAATTTCAGAAGAGGATGAAACGAACACGCTCTTCTACAACGTTAAGTTATAAATATAATGATCTTTCCATTCCATATAGAATAACTGTTAGTTATTTAATCTCATCAAGCTTCACAGGCCTGTCCTCTTCAAACGATTTGCGGGCTGCCAGCGCAACTAAAACGGCGGCCAGACCATCGTTACCGTTTACTGGTAATGCGGTTCCATTTGCAATTGCTTCGCAGAACAAGCGCATTTCGTTGGCATACGATTCGGTATAACGCTCCATAAAAAAGTTTAAAGGCAACGAACGATGAACCCCATTTGCTGAATAAAATTTATGTGTCTCAGGAAAATTATTATCAACACTTACCATTCCGGCGCTTCCAAAAACCTCGAGGCGCTGGTCGTAGCCATAAACTGCTTTACGGCTATTATCTATAACACAAAAAGCTCCGCTTTCGAATTCGAGTGTAATAATAGCGGTATCAACATCGCCGGCTTCGCCAATGGCTTTATCGATACGTACACCAGCTTTTACAAATACTTCTTTAACCTCGCTGTTAGTTATGTAACGCGCCATATCGAAGTCGTGAATAGTCATATCCATAAACATTCCGCCCGATACGGCACTATATTCGGCTGGTGGTGGTGCCGGGTCGCGTGAAGTTATTTTCACAATATGAACATCGCCAACTTTCCCTTCATCAACCATATGACGAACCTTCATAAAATTAGGATCGAACCTGCGGTTAAAGCCGACCATAAGCATTACTCCGGCTTTTTCAACAGCATCAAGCGCTTTTTTAATTTCAACTGGCGAAATATCAACCGGCTTTTCACAAAAAATATGCTTCCCGGCATTAGCTGCATCAATAATGTACTGTACATGAGTATTGGTTGGCGAACAAATTATAACGGCGTCAACATCCTTATTATTAACCACCTCCATGTAATCGGCGCTTACATTTTTAATTCCAAAGCGTTCAGCAAGTTTGCAAGCTTCATCAACATCAACATCGGCTATTATTGTTACAGTAGCCTGTGGTATATTTTGCATTAAAGTTTCGACATGCACTTTACCAATACGGCCAGCTCCTATTACTCCCAGATTAATCTTCTTCATCTCATTTAAATTTTCTCAGTTTTTACTTAAATGCCCAGCAAACGGATAAACTCGCGGTTACGACCAGCACATTCTTTAGGATTACCCATTCCGGGCAAAACATCCTGTTCAACAACAATCCATCCGTCGTACTTTATTTTTTTTAATACCTTTACAATTGATTTAAAATCAACCGTGCCTTTTCCCAGCTCGCAAAAAACGCCTTCACTTACCGATTTAAAATAGTTCCATCCTTCACTTCTGGCTTTATCGGCTATCACCGGATCCATATCCTTAAAATGGATATGCCAAATCCGATCGCTAAAATCGTCGAATGCATTTATAGGGTCACCTCCTCCAAACATGTAATGCCCCATATCAAGGACCAGCCCCACCAGTTCGGGGTTGGTCAAATTCATTAAGCGTTTAACTTCGGCCGGGGTTTCAACATAACCACCACAATGATGATGAAAAACAGTCCGCAAGCCGGTTTTTTCTTTTACCTCTCTGGCAATAAAATCGGCTCCCCGGGCAAAAACGCCCCATTCGTTTTCACTCATTCCAAGCGCCGGGGTAATATGTCCGGCATTATTGGTTCGCTCGGGTATGGTTCCGTTATCATCAGCCAACACAATAAAAGCATCGGGGTATCCGGCATCAGCCATCAGCTTGGCAGTTTGCACAGCCACTTTAGCTCCGGTGGCATGACAGGTTTCATCTTTTAACAGAACTGGAACAAAAGCCCCAACCATTGTCAGGTCGCGGGCAACTAGTTCATTTTTAAGTGCAAGCGGATCGGTTGGCATAAAACCCCAATCGCCAAGCTCAGTACCGTCATAACCAGTCTCTTTAATCTCATCGAGTACCTGTGCGAAGCCAGCAGCTTTGCCTTCCAGTTCAAATTCAAGAACACCCCACGAACAGGGCGCGTTAGCTATTTTTATCATATTATAAAGTCATTAGTCAATTGTCATTAGCTTGCTCCCCTGAAGTCCCCTTAGGTGCTCCTTGAGCTTGCCGAAAGGGATTTAGGGGTTTAAAATTTACGTGTCCACTCGTTATGCCAGCGTTCTATCACAACCTTTGTTTGGGTGTAAAACTCAACTGCATGACGCGATTGCCCGTGCAGGTCACCAAAGAAGCTTTTTTTCCACCCGCTAAACGGGAAAAACGCCATTGGCGCGGCCACACCTATATTTATGCCAATATTGCCAGCCAGTGCATCGTGACGAAATTTGCGTGCTGCTGCTCCACTTGAGGTGAAAATACATGCTGAATTTCCATATTCGCTGTCGTTTACAATTTCAATGGCTTCGTCTAAACTGGCAACATGCATTAAGCTAAGTACAGGCCCGAATACTTCAGTACGATGAAGTTCGCTGTCCCGCTCTACATTATCGAGAATAGTCGGATGTACGAAATAACCTTCTTCAAAACCTTTAATAGAGATATTTCGGCCATCGAGCAATGCTTTAGCCCCATCCCGAATACCTGTTTCTATTAAGCTTTCAATTCTTTTTTGACTCTCGAGCGTTATTACCGGCCCCATATCTGTAACATCTGAATACCCATAACCAACCGTTTTGCTTTTTGCTGCCTCGACAAGCTTTTTAACAATTTTTTCGCGGGCATCGCCAATAGTAATTACCAACGAAGCCGCCAAACAGCGTTGTCCGGCACAACCGAAAGCACTATCGACAATAATTTTCACTGCAGAGTCGATATCAGCATCGGACATGACCACTATCGGGTTCTTAGCCCCGCCTTGTGCCTGAACACGTTTACCATTTGCAGTACCCCGCTCATAAACATATTTAGCCACAGCAGTTGAGCCTACAAAACTTATGGCAGACACTTTCTGATGGTCGAGCAAGGCATCAACAGTTTCTTTCCCGCCATGAACCATATTAAGCACACCTTTGGGAAGGCCTACTCCTTCAATAATCTCGAAAATCCGGCTCATTGTTCCCGGCACTTTTTCCGAAGGCTTAATGATATAGGTATTGCCACATGCAATAGCATAAGGCATAAACCAAAAGGGTATCATAATCGGGAAATTAAACGGGGCAATACACGCCCCAATACCCAGTGGCTGACGAATCATAAATTCATCGACACCTGTTGCTACATCTTCCGAGAACTCGCTTTGTAACAAAGAAGGTATTCCACAGGCAACCTCAACATTTTCAACTGCCCTTACAATTTCGGCCTTCGACTCGGCAAAGGTTTTTCCACTTTCGTTGGTGCAAATTGTTGCTATTTCATCAGCATGCTCTTCAAGCAACTGCTTCATCTTAAAAAGATATTTTATCCTTTTGATTGCCGGTGTATTCCGCCACTTACCAAAAGCTGCTTCTGCCACTTTTACAGCATTATCAATATCCTCTTTTTTGCCTGCGGGCACTTTGGAAATGGTTTTTCCGGTTGCCGGGTTTTTTACTGAGATTGTAGGCTTTCCAACACCGGAAACCCATTCTCCGCCAATATAATTTTTTAAAATATCAACCATGATTATCGTATTTTAAAGTCATCAATACCTAACATTATCAACTTATAATCAGCACTATGACTTATTATCCTATAAAAAATATCGTTGTTTTGATTTTTGGTTTTTGTATGTTTCGTATGCTTTGTTTACCGAATCTATTTTTGAAGTTTCAGCCACTGCAACATCCCACCAGGCATAGCCCTCAACACTGCTGTACAAATCGGTATCGATGGTAATGACTGTGGTTTTGCTTTGCTTTTTGGCTTCAAAAAGTGCCTCTTTAAACGAATCGATGGAATCGGCTTCAATTACATGAGCGCCCAGGCTGCGTGCATTTTGTGAAAAATCGACACCAAGCGGTTTGCCGTCTAGCTGCCCTGTATCGGGGTTTCGATGTCGGTATTTTGTTCCAAAACGCTGACCACCCAACGATTGCGATAAAGCGCCTATGCTTCCAAAACCATTATTATTCAATAGAATGATGTTGTATTTAATTCCTTCCTGAATGGCAGTTACAATCTCGTTGTTCATCATCAAATAGTTGCCATCGCCCACCATAACCCATATTTCGCGGTCGGGACAGGCCATTTTTGCACCTATACCAGCTGCACACTCATAGCCCATAGTCGAATAACCATATTCCAGATGAAAACTCAGTGGGTCGCTTGTTCTCCATAACTTATGCAAATCGCCTGGCAAACTGCCGGCCGCACATAAAACGACATCCTTTTCACCAGTAAAATCGTTTAAAGCTCCAATCACTTCGGCTTGCTGTACAGACAGATTCTTCTTCTTTTTGTAAACCTCGCTTACTATTTTATCCCATTCGCGGTTAAGCGAAACACAACGTTGAGCATAAACTTCATCTGTACGAAACCCTGCAAGTAATTCAGTAAGCTCTTCGATGCATACTTTCGCATCACCTGTTAAAGCCAATGCGCCGTGTTTAAAAGAATCGAATGCGGCTATATTTATGTTAATGAATTGCACTTTGGGATTTTGAAATGCAGTTTTCGAAGCGGTTGTGAAATCGCTGTAACGGGTACCAATGCCAATAATCAGGTCGGCATTTTGGGTGAACTCGTTCGCGCCCGGCGTGCCGGTAGCACCAACTGCTCCTAAATTTAAAGAGTGATTATAAGGTAATGCTCCTTTACCTGCAAAAGTTTCAACAACCGGAAT
>JAQICD010000078.1 GCA_027858715.1 Prolixibacteraceae bacterium | reverse complement strand
AATGGGAAAGGGGATAGGAAATGATTCAATTGGGAAAATTAATCTTACCATCGGTCTTATCTGTCAGCGATGTTGCTAATAGTGTTACATTAAAAATCCTATGTCGGTATATTGATGATGACCAGCAGGAAATGATGGAACATTTTGAAAAACTATAGCTTCTTTGAATAATTCATTGAGAAAGCCCGGTCAAGTATGTTTGATCGGGCTTTTATATATAAAAATATGGCGTGGTTATTTCGGTTCAACTCCATTTGTGAAATTATATCAGGCAGGATAAGCATAGGCTATTCGGGTAATATGAACCCGAGGGAAGTTGTTCGGCTTATTATTACAGGTTCGATACCTGTAATAATAAAAAAAGTGCGCTTACAAAAACGCACCCTACTATTTTGTGACTCTTCGGTATAAAATTCACCGTCAGTCGTTGTTCGGCATAATCCAAGTACATTGTCACAAAACGGTCTAAAGATTTAATTTCTGGGGCACTCAAATAATTTTTAGCTATTGACACATCTGTTTTAATAATTTTTCCATCAGGTGCATTTTTCCAAGTTGTCAAACCCATATAGTCTTTTTCACTGTCAGCTCGTTTTGTTATTAGTTCTGCTGCTGTATGACCATGAGTTGCAAAATGTAGTTTATTTTGAACTGATGCAAAAAATGTTTTGGTTGTTGGACTATCCAGATTGTAATCAAATGCTGAAGCATAAATATCTGTAATTTTTTGATAAAAATTTCTTTCACTCGCACGTATTTCACGAATCTCAGCAAGTAGTTCATCAAAATAATTTTCATTTAGATATGCCCCATTTTTCAACCTTTCCTTGTCTAAAACCCAACTTTTGATGGCATAGTTTTTAAGCACATTAGTAGCCCATTGCCTAAACTGTGTTGCTCGTGTTGAATTTACCCGATAACCAATAGATATTATAGCATCTAGATTATAAAACTGGGTATTATAATTTTTTCCATCGGATGCAGTTGTCCGGAATTTCCTGATAACTGAATCTTTATCTAATTCATTGGATTTGAATATATTCTGTAAATGTTCATTTATTGTTCTTACGTTAACGTCAAACAGCGTAGCGATTAGTTTTTGAGTGAGCCAAACAGTTTCATCTTCTATCCGAACCTCAATACTATTCCTGTTATCTTGATTAGTAAAGACAAGAAATTCTGTTGTACTGTTTCGTATCTGTAGTTTTTTGCTTTTTTTATCCATTTTGATTCATTCCTTGAACTACGAAAATACTAAATTATAGATTATGATTCTGCTTTTGTCGGGTAACTCAGGCGGATTGCTCCTCCCTTGTCCCCTAAGAACCGTACTTGATAGTTTCTCATCATACGGCTCAAGCTCTCTTAAGGCGGATTGTTCCACCCGGCAATATATAAAAATTCAGGTTAAAATCCTGCACAACTTTCTCTTTTGGATATAATTATCCCAAGATGGGTCGAAAGGGTTTACACCCCCAGCAATGAGCTTATGGCGTTTGATTTTGAAAAGGGTAAACCCAGTGTTTAACAGTTATTCGGACAGCCTCGTGTCGCACCTACATGAGGGCACAACGGTGCGCAAACCTTTTAGATAAAATAAAGGATATAAGCGACTGGAAAACAGTAACCATTGGGTTTAAGGAATACCAGCTTGCCAGATGATAAAGTTATATAACTTAGGCAACCTTTTACCATCATCTTTTTTCTGTGCATGAAAAAAATAAGATATTAAAATTCTCCCCCTCCCATATCCATCATTCCATTGTCTGATGCTTCCGCATTATTTGGTTTCGACTGCCGGTAGTTGTTTATCTTATACGAAAGGGTTAACGATGCAACAGGCGATTTCATGTCAAAATTTCTCGATGAGTAAAACTCAGATCCTTCCGAAACATATCCGAATTTAGCTGTATCAAATAAATCGCGTATGGCTAATGTTACATTCAGCTTTTTATCAAATAGATCCTGACGTATAGCCAGGTTGGTAAACATAAACCCTTCTCGGCGCCCTTGTGCTGTAACCGATGGGCTGTGATACATCAGGTCGAATTGCAGTTTCGTGGTAGGTGTTACCGAAAATGTATTCGACATTCTTGTGTGCCAGTTAAAGCTTTCCTGACTTACGGCGCCCGATTGCAGCTGACCCTCAACCAGGTAATGATAAGCATTCCCCATAAGGTTAAACATCCACCATTTGGTAGGGTTGGTATTCAGCATTAATTCCAGACCGGTGGAATAGTCTTCACCGATATTGTCAACCGTTCCAAGCATAATATTTTCTTCGTAAACACTGGTTAAGCGCTCAATTTTGTTAACGGTTTTACGGTGATAAATTTCGGCCGATAAGAAACCTTTTCCCAGTTGTTTTTGATAGCCAATTTCGTAAGAGTTGATGTATTCAGGTTCGATATCGGGGTTTCCTACCCGAACATTATAGGCGTCAACATAAGTCATAAACGGTTCGAGGTAATAGCCTCGCGGACGGTCGATACGGCGCGAGTAGCTGGTAATAATCTGCTGCTCCGATGGCAATTGAAACGAAAGATGAACCGTAGGGAAGAAATCCCAGCGGTTAATTGTGCTTGGTTCATCCTGCTTGCTGTATTCTAGCGAACGGTTTGTATATTCGGTGCGAAGACCGAGCTGGTATCCGAAAAACGAACCCGATTGGCTGAATGTAGAATATAGCGAATGAATGTTGCGGTAAAAATATGTGTCAGAGTAATATTCCGAATCTTCCGAAGGTTTATAATCTTCAAAGCCGGTGTACCAGTGTACATCGTTCCATTCATAATCGCGGTCGATACGCAGTTGATAACCGGCTTCGAGTTTTAGCTGTTCGGTAAAAGGGTGTACATAGTCTGCTTTAAACCTGAATTGTTGGTCGTTGCCGGCCTCCCAGTTTTTTTGTCCGCTAATTAAACTATCGGTGTTAAAATCAAAGTAGCGGTTGTAAAGCGAATAGTCTTCGCTGTTTCCTGTTTCGTAATATAAATAGGCAGTTAGCTCCTGTTCATCCTTTTCAAATGTTTTTCGATAGTCGAGGCTCATAGATAGTTCTTTTCCTGAGCGTTCGCCGAGTTGGTTGGTCGATGATTTTAAGTCGTACTCCGATGAGTATTCGTGCGTATCCGACAATCCGTCGGAAGTGCTTTTGCGGTCGTTACCACCAATGCTAAAAGTCAGTGTATTGTAATCGTTGATGTAATAATCGAATCCTGTTTTTAACGACCAGCTTTCTCTGCCTCTTTGATTGTAACCATCTGAAATGGTAAAAATGGTATCGGGAGTTGAAAACGATTTATTGATGCTGCTATATTCGCCCTCTCGTTGGCGGTTTTGAAGATTGCCGTTTACAAAAAAGTTGAATTTCTCTCTTTTAAAGTTCAGCAGAAAATCGCCAGAGTAAGAACCATTGGTATCTCCCGAGGCATTCATAATTCCGCTAACCCCGGTAAGTTTACTTTTTTTTGTGTTAATATTGATAATGCCCGCATTTCCGTCGGGATCGTATTTAGCCGATGGGTTGGTTATAATTTCGATATTACGGATGGTGCTGGCTGGAATTTGTTCCAGGGCATCGGCCGGGTCGAATGGGGTAGGTCTGCCGTCAACCAAAACTGTAAAGTTTGAACTTCCGCGCATGGTTACATTGCCTTCTATATCAACAACTACCGATGGCGTATTTGCCAGCACATCAGTTGCAGTCCCTCCTGCTGTTGTTGGAAACTGGCTTGGGTCAACAACCTTTTTATCTATGTTGTAAACAATTGGCCTGTCCTGTGCAACAACATTAACTTCCTGCAGGTTTTCCGAGGCTGGTATTAATTGAATGACGCCAATGTTTACTTCGGGATTCTCTCTGCTTATTTCAATTTCGTTTTTTAGAGTATGTTCGTAGCCAATAAATTTGGCATCAACGTAGTATTTGCCGGGTTTTAACTCTTCAATAGCAAATGCACCATTAATTCTGGCAATTGCCCCACCTGCCAGTAATGAGTCGGGCAAACTGTAAATGGCAATATTGGCATATTCAAGGGCTATCAAACTTCCTTCTTCCACTATCCTCCCTTTAACCACACCTTTTCTTGCTACTGAAACCGTTTCAGGGTCAGTATTTGCAGGCATGGGTTGTGCTTTTAGCACCGAAACATTTATTATAAGTGCAAATAAAAAAATCATTTTCTTCATATCTTATCTGTAAACCTTGTTTAAATTTTCTGAACGCTACATATTGACTTTTAAAACATCAAATCGTTTAACAAAGTTTTTTTTTTACGTACGGTTTAACATTATTTTAACAGTTTGCTACATTTGTAAGCTTAAAGCTATTTTGTGTTGAAGAAAATAAATTTTACAGGTGTTAATGCTTTGCAGTTGTTTCAGTTAATCCGGTACGGAACCTTATTTCTGATTGGGATTTTGCTTTCGAAGTCGGGTATTGGACAAACGGCCATCGGCCAGTACGAAATGTTTGTGCTTATTGCAGGCGCTTTTACTTTTTTTTGGGTAAATGGTTTTTTTAAGGTATTAATGCCAGTGTGGGCTGAGAAAAAAAAAGAAGAACGCCCGGTATTGCTTTTCAATATTTTTATCTTGTTGTCATTTTTTGCGCTTCTGGCTGCTTTATTGGTTTTTTTATTGCAAGATGCCGTTTCGCAGCTTTTACTGAATGGTAGCGAAGTTCCGTTGCCCGGCGTACTGGCTCTTTATATTCTTTTTAACAGCCCGGCCTTAATGGTTGAATATATCTACCTGCTTAAAAATAGGTCGTCCCGCATAATTATTTATGCTTTAACTACATTTTCGTTGCAACTGCTGGTTGTTGGTGTACCTCCTTTTTTGGGGTACGGACTTGAACAAATATTGTATGGTTTGCTTGGTGTTTCAGTGCTTCGTTATCTTTGGCTTCTACTAATTTTAAAACAAAATGCCACTGCGCGGGTTGATGTTGCATATCTTAATGAATACATCAAATATGGTTACCCCTTAGTGCTGGCAACCTTGCTCAGTTCTTCGGCTCGCTACATCGATGGTTTTATTATTACATCGCAGTTTTCGCCCCGCGAGTTTGCTGTTTTTCAATATGGTGCACGTGAGCTTCCGTTGGCTTTGTTGCTTAGTAATTCACTAAGTATGGCCATGTTGTCGCGGTTTTCGAAAAAAGACATTGCCTCGCCATTGGCTGAGTTCAGATCTGAAGTTTATAGATTGCACTGGGCATTGTTTCCGATAAGTATTGTGTTGATGCTTACATCTCACTGGTTGTTCCCGGCACTTTTTAACACCAACTTTGCAGAAAGTGCCACTATTTTCAATATTTACTTATTGTTAGTATTTAGTCGCTTATTGTTTCCTCAAACGATTATTACAGCCAAAAAGATGAACCGATACATTGTTCAGGCATCATTTTTTGAAATAGTAATAAATGTAACTTTGAGCTTAATTTTGTCGAAAACGATGGGTATTGCAGGTGTTGCCTATGCAACAGTTGTTGCTTATACTTTCGAAAAAATATATTTGCTTTTTATATTGAAAAAGAAACTTGCTATAACACTAAACGATATACTGCCGATAAAAATATTTACAATAATGAGTTTACTTTTATTGATGTCGTTTGTTATATCTGAATTTATTTTAAGGTAATATGGAAATTCTTATCGATAACCCGGAAACAGAAAAAATATTCAAAAGAATTGTGGCTTCAATTCCACCTATACAAAACGGAGTTACAGCCGAGAGCCTTGAAAAAGGAGGTATAGTTTATGAGAAATCGTTTGGTACGTCCATTGTAGATTTAAAAAACTTTGCCGCGCAGTTCGAACAAAATCATTTGCTGGCGCTTAAGCTGTGGAATAAAAAGTGGCGCGAAACAATGATAATGGCCACTTTACTCGATGAGCCCTATAAGGTAACCGAAGAGCAAATGGATTTTTGGGTAAAAACTTCGGAGAACTCCGAAATTATTGAGCAAATGGTTAGTAATCTGTTTACTCAAACACCCTTTGCTTTTGTGAAGGCTTTGGAGTGGTGTCGCGGTAAAAAGCATCTGGTGAAAGTAGCCGGACTTTTAATGATGGGACGATTGGCATTGACTTCGGAAAATGCTATTGACGAAATGTTCGAAAGCTTTTTCGATGTTTTGCCGCCATTAGCGAAAGATGAAAAGCTACACATCATTTTTTACCGGTCAATGTGTCAGTTGGCACGGCGGAGTCAGATGCTGCACGAGCAATGTGTCAGCTTTACAGAAATGCTTTCAGGAACAGAGGATGTTAATGCCAGAAAAATTGGAAATGAATTATATACAGAAATAAACAGCGAATGGTTTATTGATTTAGTGAAACATTAGTTGTTAAAATCTGTTAAACAATTTCGAATTTGCATGGTAATTGACCATTTTGCGATTCAAAATTAAAACAGTTAAGGTATGAATTTGACAAAAACATCGAATCCAATTTTCGGTTCACGCATATTCGAAAAGGCACAATCGACTTATGCCAGAGAGGAGAGAATGACTCTCAACGGGACAATTAACAAAACCGCATTGGCAATTTTATTTGTTTTCGCCTCGGCATATTTTGTGTGGCAAAAGTTTTTTGCTGTGTTCGACCCGGCAAATCCTGGTGCTGTTTCAGGCAGCGTTACTACATACATTGCCATTGGAGGCATCGGCGGTTTTATTGTAGCCATGATAGCTGCATTTAGTCCCAAGCGGTCGGGTTTTTTGACACCTATATACGCCATACTTGAGGGTATGTTTCTTGGAGGTTTATCGGCCATGCTCGAAGCTCAGTTTCCCGGCCTTGTGGTAAAAGCTGTTGCACTAACATTCATGGTGTTTTTGTCAATGTTGGTCTTGTATCGTCAGCGCATCATTAAAGTTACGGGCAAGTTCAGGCGTGGAATGATTTCAGCAATGATGGGATTGCTTTTCTTTTATTTGGCCAGCTGGATTGCCGGTATGTTTGGCGCCAATATTTCCTACCTTAGCGGTGGAGGTACATTTGGACTGATATTCAGTTTGATTGTTACCGGAATATCGGCCTTCAGTTTGTTGCTCGACTTCGATTTTATTGAGCGGGGAGCTGCTGCAGGTGCTCCAAAAGATATGGAGTGGTACGGTGTTTTTGGATTGTTAGTTTCTTTGGTGTGGCTGTATGTTAATATCTTACGTTTGTTATCCATTTTTGCAGGCCGCGATTGATGCATTTTTTCAACTCAAACGAAATAAAATTTTGTATATTCGTTTTTCCTGCGAAAATATCGCACATCTGAAGTCACTTGTTGGATAAAATGGCAGTCTTCGATGTTTAATCATTTAAACAAAACCTAAATCACACAGCAATGAAGCTTCTTAAGGTTAAAAACCGACGAACCCGAAAATTATTTAACCAATTCCCCAGAATACTGTATAAAAACGACCCTAATTTTGTATGTCCGTTAACCCGAATGGTTGAAGAAAATTTTAATCCGGATAAAAATGCTTTTTTTAAGCACGGAAAGGCCACAAGGTGGGTATTGGTCGATGATGGTAAACCCATCGGACGTATTGCTGCGTTTGTCGATTTTGACAAATCTGAAGTGTTTGAACAGCCTACTGGAAATATTGGTTTTTTTGAATGCATTAATGATACCGAAGCATCGGACGTGTTATTCGATTGTGCCAAAAAATGGCTTGAAGAGCAAGGTATGGAAGCCATGGACGGTCCGGCTAATTTGGGAGAAAATTATATGAACCATGGTTTGCTCACCATGGGATTTACCCAGCAAGGATTTGGAATGCCTTATAATCCGTCCTACTATCTTGAATTATTCGAAAATTACGGTTTTCAAACATTTTACGAGCAATACAGCTACCATCTCGATTACACCAAGCCGTTTCCTGAACGTTTCTGGAAAATAGCCGAATGGGTTGCTAAAAAGCCTCAGTATAGTTTCGAGTATCTTAAATGGAAGCAAATTGACAAATACGTTGAGGATTTTGCTAAAGTTTACGATGGCGCATGGCGCAAACACGAGCATTATAAACCACTAGATAAAGATGAACTAAAAACCTTTATCAAATCATCGAAGTTGTTACTCGACCCTGAATTTGTGTGGTTCGCTTATGCCGAGGGCGAACCAATTGCCTTATTTGTTATGCTGCCCGATTTTAACGAGGCGTTGAAGCATTTGAAAAACGGAAAGCTCAACCTTTGGAATTTATTTAAACTTTTACGATTTATTAAGAAACAACGTTTTACACGGGCACGCATATTAATTATGGGGGTAGTTGGAAAATACCAACGTTCGGGCATCGAATCGGCAATTTTTTGGCAGTTAGACAAAAAAGTTATGCCTAAAAAGCCTAACTATAAAGAAATTGAATTATCGTGGGCTGGTGACTTTAATCCTAAAATAATTTCGCTATACAAATCTACAGGTAGCGAGCATCGCAAAACACATTACCAGATGCGTTATTTATTCGACAGAAAAAAGCCCTTTGAACGAGCAAAAACCATTGAATAATTTTTATAAAATGTTTTGCAAGTAATTTTTGAATGTCTATATTTGCAACCCATTAGAAAATGGTGAATTTAAAAGTGCGGTGAGATACAACATGTTCGGCAGTTTTTTAAAATTGTGTTGTGTTGAGTGCCTTAGAAGATATTTAAAAATTTTTATCAAGATGAAAAAAGAAATACATCCGGAAAATTATCGTTTAGTGGCGTTTAAAGATATGTCAAACGACGAGATTACCATTACACGTTCAACAGCTTCGGCAAGAGAAACTATTGAAATAGATGGTGTTGAATACCCATTGTTTAAAATGGAGATTTCAAGCTCTTCACACCCATTTTATACTGGTAAAATGAAGCTGGTTGACAGTGCAGGTCGTGTTGATAAGTTTATGAACAAATACAAAAAATACAGCGAAAAACGTCAATAAGAAGTTATATAATAGCATAAAAAAGAGCCCTGCTTTTAGCTGGGCTTTTTTTATGGATTATTGTGAGTTGAATAGAAATTCATTTTTAAATAATTGAAATATAAATATGACACGAACTCATTATTTACATCTATTACTGCTTTTTTTTGTAATTATATTTTCAGGGTGTGAAGAAGATATTGAATTTTCTCCAACAATTGACGAGCAAATCGGACAAATGCTACTGGTGGGGTTTCGAGGAACAGAATTATCAGAAGAAAATCCTATAATTGATGATATAAATCGCTATAACCTGGGGGGCGTTATTCTTTACGAAAAAGATGGGCCGACACAGTCGCGTCCACGTAATATTGAGTCGCCTGAACAGTTAAAGAAACTCGTTGCCGATTTAAAAGTCTATTGCAAAAACCCTCTTTTTGTTGCAATAGACGAAGAGGGTGGGGGTGTTACTCGTTTGAAAGAACAATATGGATTTCAGCCGACGGTAACGGCTCAATATCTAGGAGAAGTGAATTGTGAAGACACAACCCGGTTTTATGCACAGCGTATTGCTGCAACGCTCAATGAGATGGGTATTAATATGAATTTTGCTCCAGTTGTTGATGTAAATATTAATCCTGAAAGCCCTGCAATAGGTGCATTAGGGCGTAGTTTTTCAACAAATCCCGATATAGTTGCCGATGTTGTAGATATAATTCTTGATTTGATTGATGAGGGAAAGGTAAGCGAAAATCGTATCAGGGAATCGTATCAACGCATAATGAGGTTGAAGGAAACTTTGTGATTATAAAAATACAATCAATTAAATGAAAAACGGGTTGCCGCAAATTTGCGGCAACCCGTTTTTCATTAGGTTTACACGTAATTGTTATAAATATTAAAAGAGACTATAAATAACCGTAACACCCGACATTACTACTGAGACCATAGTCATTAGTTTAATCAGAATGTTCAGCGATGGGCCGGATGTGTCTTTAAACGGATCACCTACGGTATCTCCAACTACACCCGCCTTGTGGGCTTCAGAGTTTTTCCCGCCAAAGTTTCCTTTTTCAATGTATTTTTTTGCATTGTCCCAGGCTCCACCTGCGTTATTGAGCATCACAGCCAGGGTGAAACCTGTAGTCAGAGCCCCTAGTAGTAAGCCAATTACGCCAGCTACTCCGAACAGCAAACCTATAAAAATTGGTACTGCAATGGCGATGAGCGAAGGCAACATCATTTCGCGTTGAGCACCTTTCGTTGATATGGCGACACATTTTGCGTAGTCTGGTTTCGAAGTTCCTTCTAGAATACCGGGTATGTCTTTAAACTGTCGCCGTACTTCGTCAACCATTGCTCCTGCTGCACGACCCACAGCTTTCATTGTCATTGCACAAAATACGAAAGACATCATTGCTCCGATAAATACACCTGCAAGCAAAAGTGGGTTAAACATGTTAAGCTTGTAATAATCAACAAAGTGATCAATGTTTGCTGCCGAAAGACTTTCAGCACCGGTAGCAGCAAGAAATTTTTCTCCAAGTTCGGGCGCTTTGCCCAGCCAAAGCCTAACTTCTTCCATATATGCTACCAAAAGCGCCATGGCTGTAAGAGCAGCCGAGCCAATAGCAAATCCCTTACCGGTTGCAGCTGTTGTATTGCCAAGCATATCCAGCGCATCGGTACGTTCACGTACTTCTTTTGGCAATTTACTCATTTCGGCATTACCACCAGCATTATCAGCAATTGGACCAAAAGCATCGGTTGCCAGCGTTATACCTAATGTTGAGAGCATACCAACAGCTGCAAAACCAATTCCATATACGCCTTGTGCAAAGTCGGAAAAGCCACCGGCTGAGCCATAAGCTGCAATAATACCGGCCACAATTGTAACTACAGGTATCCAGGTTGAATACATTCCAACGGCTATACCGTCAATAATAGTTGTTGCAGGCCCCTGTTGAGCGTTGCGGGCAATTCCCTGTGTGGGTTTGTATCCATCTGAAGTGAAATACTCGGTTCCTTGTCCAATAATTATACCGGCAAGTAATCCGGCAACAACAGAACCAAAAATACCCCATGGTAACCATCCAAAGTAAGCCATTATGGCTATGCCAATAAGAATTAGTGCAGAACTGCCACCTGTTCCGAGTAAGAGGGATCGTAATAAGGTTTTGGCTGTTGCCGATTCTTTAGTATGTACCATAAAAATTCCAATAATAGAGAATACTATACCAATGGCAGCAACAATCATAGGTGCCAGAATGGCCATGTTGCTGAACTGTCCGTCCGTCATTGATATGGCTGCACCCAGTGCTGCCGTTGCTAGTATCGATCCGCAATACGATTCGTAAAGGTCGGCACCCATTCCGGCAACATCGCCTACATTATCACCTACGTTGTCGGCAATTGTTGCAGGATTCCGCGGGTCGTCTTCCGGAATTCCAGCTTCTACTTTACCTACTAAATCGGCACCTACGTCGGCGGCTTTGGTGTAAATACCACCACCTACACGTGCGAAAAGTGCCTGGGTTGATGCACCCATACCAAAGGTTAACATGGTTGTGGTTATGTGTATATTCTTAACATGTAACCATTCCTGGTTTTCAACGAAAGCAGAACTCCAACCGGTACCATCAAGGACGATTCCAACTTCGCGGGCAACCGATATACCCATGCCAAAAATATTTCCATCGTAAATGGCATTCAGAGCCCAATACCAGATCGCGATGTCAAGCAACCCGAAGCCAACAACAACCAGCCCCATAACCGCTCCGCTTCTGAAAGCTACTTTTAATCCTTTGTTTAGTGATTGTGAAGCTCCTTGTGCAGTACGTGCCGACGCTTGTGTTGCAGTTTTCATACCCAGATAACCACATAAGCCCGAGAAAAAACCACCAGTCAAAAATGCCAGGGGTACAAAAGGATTTAATACTTTAATAAAAGCCAGGAAAGTAAATAATACCAACAAAATGGCAAAAACAATTGTTACCACTCTGTATTGACGTGAGAGATATGCCATTGCACCTTCGCGTACATGTTGTGCAATTTCTTTCATCGTGTCGTTGCCTTCTGGATTTTTCATCATCGACTTGTAAAAAATCCATGCAAACACCAATGCAACAACAGATGCAACAGGAATTAAAAAGAAATAGGTCATAATAACAAATTTAATTATTTAGTTAAATAAATTTCATTTAGCAGCAAAAATAAACAGATTCATGTCATTTTTAAAAAAGAAATAAATGTTTTAAAACTTTGCGTTATTATTTTTTACTGCGTTTTAAGAATTCTGTTACTTTTTGATGTGTTCAAAGATAGGAAAAATGATAAAAGTCAGTGAAGTTGATTTGTTTTTATTGGGGGGTTAAAATGTTAGGGTTATATATTATTTAAGAGCTACGTGCTGCACATGTTTCAAAGTTTTTTTATTGAGCTTATCTTATAATTTTGCAGTTTATAAATATAGTAGTATGAAGAAAAAAATATTATTTGTTTGCCTTGGAAATATTTGCCGTTCTCCGAGTAGTGAGGCGGTTTTTAATAGTGTGGTTAAAAAGGCCGGACTGGCTGAAGAATACGAAATTGATTCAGCCGGAACCATAGCAGCACATGCCGGTGAGCCCGCCGACCAGCGTATGCAGCGTCATGCACAGCGCAGAGGGTATTCGCTCGACAGTATTTCACGCAAAGTACAGCCTGAAATTGATTTTCAGCATTTTGATTATATTATTGCGATGGACGACAGTAATTACGACGATTTGATTATGTTGGCTCAAACCGATGAAGAGGTGAAGAAAATATCGAAAATGACCGATTATTCACGTAAATATTCATACACCTCAGTGCCTGACCCGTATTACGGCGGTGATGAGGGATTTGAACTGGTGCTTGATTTATTGGAAGATGCCTGCGAAGGCTTGCTCGAATTTATCGAAAGAGAATCTAAGTAATGGGGCTTGAAACCTCGATTTTCCAGTTAAAAATTAATAATTTTTATGCATGAATAACAATTTAAAAAAAATAATAAAAAGTACCGAGGTGATGGCCATAACGGCTTGTTTTTTATGGTCGACGGCTTTTGCCGGTGTGAAAATCGGGCTGAACTACATGACACCACTTCAGTTTGCAGGCATACGATTCTTTTTGGCCGGACTGTTAATCATGCTGTTTTTTGGTAAATATAGATTGTACTTCCGGACTATACGTAAGCATTTCCCATATATTCTTGGCATTGGTTTGCTGCAAACTACTTTTATGTACAGCTTATTTTACACTGGTTTGAATATGGTACCGGGGGCTGTTGGGGCAATGGTGATTGGCTCGGGCCCCTTGTTTGCAGCTATTGTGGCGCATTTTGCCATGAACAATGATAAAATGAACATCCGCACTTCTTCGGGAATACTTATGGGGCTTATTGGGATTATGATTATCAACCTTGGCAGGCAAGCCACCGGAATTGGCGATACACTTGAAATTGTTGGTGTATTACTTCTTATCTCAAATAATATTATAGGTGGAATTGCCAGTGTGATTGTCGTAAAAAATAAACGTCCAATACCGATGTTGGTTTTGAGTTCGGCACAATTAGCACTGGGTGGCTTTTTGTTGTTCCTGATTTCTATACCAGTTGAAGGGTTTCAGCTTACACAGGTGTTCCCGGCTGAATTTTGGTTGTCGCTGGGGTGGTTAAGTTTTCTTTCGGCTGCCGCTTTTGCTTTGTGGTTTACCTTGTTGAAACGGCCAGGGACTAAAATATCGTATCTTAATTCATGGAAGTTTATCATCCCGGTTTTGGGTGCTGCATTGAGCTGGATTATGCTCCCAAGTGAATCGCCCGATACTTATGCCATCGTGGGGATGGTATTTGTAGCCGGTGCTATGCTGGTGATGAATCATGAGGCATTGACAAGAATTTTATTCAGGCGAATAAATGTAAAGGAATGAGAGTTATAACAAACCGTACCAAAGGATATTTGTTTTCGTTGTTGGCTACCATCGCGTTTGCTAATGTTTATATTTTTAGCAAAGCGGCGTTGAATGAGGTTTCGATGGCGCAGTTCTGGTTTTATTGGTTTGCTACGGCGCTGTTTTTCAATTTTATTTTTAACTGGCGCAATGGCGCTTTTAAGTTGATAAAGACAATCCAGAAGGAGGATATCAGGCGTTTTATGTTTTTAGGTGTCCTTGAGATAGTAACTTCGCTCACTTTTTTCTTTTCCATAAAAATGATACATGACCCGGCTGTAACATCTTTTATGGGCAATATGTTTGT
>JAQICD010000040.1 GCA_027858715.1 Prolixibacteraceae bacterium | reverse complement strand
TTGTTGGTTTGCACCGGCACAAAGGCCAAGGGCCTTATAGCATTAGCACAGGGCGGAGCCCTGTGTGTTAGTTGGCGTGCATACCATCTATTAGCCCTGTAGGGGCGGAAGATGATTACCAAAAATTTGAATTTTTATTCAATGAACGTGTTTGTTTTGTTTTCGCAAAATGGTTTAATCCATGTTACGTTTGTGCTACCGCCCCTTTGGGTTAATAGGGCTTTGCACTATCCTATTGCTTGTCGCCCCGTTGGGGCTCCGGTTCGTTGGTAATTCTCCTGTTTGTTGGTTTGCACAAGCACAAAGGCCAAAGGCCTTATAGCATTAGCGCAGGGCGGAGCCCTGTGTTAATTGGCGTACCAACCTCTAACTAGCCCTGTAGGGGCGTGAGATGTTTACCAAAATTTTAATTTTTATTCAATGAACGTGTTTGTTACGTTTTCGTAATATGGTTTAAACCATGTTACGCTTGTGCTACCCCCCTTTCAGGGCTCGGGTTCGATTATCGTATTCCTCATATCCATAGGGCTACGCCCCATGCTATTGCTTGTCGCCCCTTTGGGGCTCCGGGTTCGTTGGTAATTCTCCTGTTTATTGGTTTGCACAAGCACAAAGGCCAAAGGTCTTATAGCATTAGCGCAGGGCGGAGCCCTGTGTTAATTAGCGTACCAACCTCTAACTAGCCCTGTAGGGGCGTGAGATGTTTACCAAAATTTTAATTGTTATTCAATGAACGTGTTTGTTACGTTTTCGTAATATGGTTTAAACCATGTTACGCTTGTGCTACCGCCCCTTCAGGGCTCGGGTTCGATTGTCGTATTCCTCATATACATAGGGCTGCGCCCCATGCTATTGCTTGTCGCCCCTTTGGGGCTCCGGGGCTTTAGACCAATTTTTAATTTTTATTAGAACGTGGTTTCCTTTTTTCTAAGGAAGATTTGGCTAAAGCCGGGTTATAAGATATTGAATCGTTTTTATCCCCCCACATAAATGTGGGGGCTATTCAATAGCCTACCAATGTATTTACTACAGAGATTAATGCTTGGCCTCTTTTCTGAATCGATACCCTACCTGTTTGCTAAATACTAACTAAAAAGGTAGAACAGTCAATTGCCCCGTCATTTATGGCGGGGTTAAAGAGGCTCTTCTGCTCTTCCGGGGCTTTAGCCCAATTTTTAATTTTTATTAGAACTTTTCCCTTTTAGGGATTTTGTTTTTCCCACTCACAGGCCTGCGCTCCCCAAATTCATATGAATTTGGAATCAACTCAAAACTATATTTATATCAAACACAGTACCCATCATTTGTTTCAATTAATAGAACTAAACATCTATCCAACACTAATCAAAAAAGGCTAAAGAAGCCCTCCCGATTTACCGGGAGGATCTTCTATATTATGTTTTGCCTAATGAAATTAGTCACTGATAACAATTGGTGTAGTTGCTGGTGATGCCCAGATAACTTGTTGTCTTGTAGAGTTTGAAAGAGGATCGGCTGAACCAGGTGTAACTCCATAATTAGCCGTTGATTCTGCTCCATCATCAAATAATTCATCCGCATCTTTTCCATCAAGAACACAAGTGTTTTGAGCATTTGACATTTTTAAAGTAATATCGGTTGCAGCATTATCCCATTTTGGTTGATATCTAATTTCTAATGTAATTGAAGTTACTGTACCACCAGTTGCAATTGAATCTACAGTTATAATACCACTTTCAAAGTTTGTGTATGTAACTGCAACTTCTGTATTAGCAGAAATAATATCAACATCGTATACATCGTCAGCATCAGCGAGTGTATAAGGAAATTGCCAACGATAAGAAGTTGCAGCAAGACTAATACCTGTAGAAGCTGTTAAAGTGGCTGTAACATGTCTTGTACTATATGGAAGAGAAACAGAACCATCTGCCATATCAATGTTATCCCGCAAATCAAGTTCAGTATTGAAAAATGGATTATATGAACTATTTGATCCACAAGTAGTAGTGTCTGCATCACTAATTTCAGTACCTGATGCATCTGATGCAAACAAATGAAGGTCAAAATCAATAACTAATACAAAGAATTCACGAACGGTAGCACAACCACCTCGCACAGCAAGATTACTTTCACTTAATTGAATACAAAAAACACCACTAGCTGATTCAGACCATGTAAAAGTTACTGAACGAGTTGCTTCACCAGACAATCCTGTATAATTTGTAGCTGCTGTTGGAGCTGCTGATATGTAAGGATCAGCACTAGTACCAGCACCTGTTACATCCAGTATCGTCCAAGCATATTCTGTTGAAGTACTTAAATCAGTAACAGAGTACGTGTGTTCAGATCCAGTAAAATGTGTATCAGCATTTTGATCTGAATTTTGTGCCATTGCACTTGTACCGGCCAATATCACCATGGCCAATACCATCATTAAATAATTAAATTGTTTTTTCATAAGGCATGAAATTTTAAAATTAAACATTGTTTCATTTTTTAAATTTTTGTTTTCTAAATACTTGTTTTTCTCACTTGTAAATTTTTGTTTCATAATTTTTATTTTTT
>JAQICD010000278.1 GCA_027858715.1 Prolixibacteraceae bacterium | reverse complement strand
GTCATTGGTGGGTTTGCAGTTTCGTAAGTAAAAAGCGTTAATAGGACTGCCCTTTTCCAAAGGGCATTTCGGGTTTCTTTGATGTCGAATGTTTTATTGATCTCATTCATGTCAAAAATCTTGCTCGCAAACCCTGTGTTTATGCCGTTAGGCATAGCATGTGGGTAGAAAACATGTTCACCTCACCGTCACCTTTTGCACTGTAGGTGCAATATTATATGGGGCAATCACATAATACATATCCCGTCCCTACAGGACTCATTCACGTTTTGGTGCATCGATTTCTACCCACATTAAAACCCTACGGGATTATTTGGCAAGCTGGTTAATAATTTTCCGGTTTGGATATATACAATCAGGCATTTCCGTTTTTAATGAGCCGACAATCGCATATCATGATGGGTACAACAATATTCATGTCAAAAATCTTGCTCGCAAACCCTACCCCTTCTATGTTGTAACCACCTACCCCTTAGCTTGCGTAACGAGGGGTTAAAAAACAGTCGTCTTTGACGACACATCGTTATTGGATGATGCAATCATTCAATAACTAACGTATCACTTCAACCTCGATTATGCCACCCAAAGATGCATAATTTATTACAAACCCAAAAAAACAGGTACAGTACTTTTATTATCGTTGTACTTGATAGTTACTTTCCCCTTCCCGATGCTCGGGACAGGCAGTCACAGACGAGAACGTGTTAACCCCTCGTTTCCGCTGCGCTCAAACGAGGGGGAGTTGGGTTACCCAAATATAAAGTCAAAAACCACTTTCGTACGTGAAGGTGGTTTTTTTGATGAACAATTATTTAAATATCGAAGCAATAGCACTAAATCCTTCCTTAAACGAATCGGATGCTTCAGTGAATGCAGCTTTTACTTCATCCCATTTTTCGTCCGATGCGTTTGCCAGGTCTTCGTACTTAGCTTTTACATCTTCTTTTTGTTGATTTAATTTGTCTATTTTTTCATCATATTCAGCCTGTGCATCTGCATTTGCTTTATCGCGTTTTACTTTTAATTCATCGATTTCAGCAAACAACTCATTCATTTTAAGTTGTGCGTCTTTCTTAAATTTTTCTCTATCCATAATTGTTTTTTTAAATGTAAATTACCCGTTTGTTATCTAATAACCGTTAATGGTTTCGATTTGTTCAGTATCGTTTCTTTTGATTTCCAGTAATCATTGGCCATAAAGGGTAGTCTCGTCACAGACGAGAACGTGTTAACCCCTCGTTTCCGCTGCGCTCAAAGGGGGAGTTGAAAAGTAAGTTTTCCAAATTTATAAAAAATGAGCAATCACTCATGTACATTCCACTTTACTTCTTTAATATTCAGTTTGGCATACGAAAAATCATGGTCGGGGTAGTGCCAAATGGCTTCACCGTATGATGGCAGTTTTATCCCGTTTATCTCTTCATAATCCTTCACGGGTGTCGACCATGGAACATTTTCAGATTCTCCGTTACTGGTAGTTGCATACCTGTCGCGGCTAATGAAATTAACCAGCTCATTCTTCTCATTAAAATACAAGGTAGCCGAAACCGTATTGCCATACTGGCTCATTGTAGCATTAACCGTATGTGGGTCGATGGTCTCCCATGATATTGGAGCATCCACTAACGCACCCGGGGCAAAAATGCACATATCGTTCAAAAAAGTAACCAGTTCAGCCTGGTCCATTTCAGCGCCATCAGTATAAGCTACTTTTATTCGCCCAAAAAGTTTAATCAGCATCGATGCGCCCTTTTCATTGTAACAATGATAGCCCGATATTATGGGATTTCTCATGTAAAACAAACGAACCGGGGTTTGTTTCAGCCAGTTATATTGCTCCGATGTTACCTTCATTTCTTTACCCGGCTTCAAACTAAACCGGCCATCAAACCTGAAGAAGAAGTTGCGGGGAATGTCTTTTCCGATCCAACCGCAGTAATCTAAATATTTAGCTACAGGTTCAGGAAGATCCTCCAGGTCTGTATTTGTGATTTTACGCGTTTCAATTTCTTGCTTTTCAAGGCGTTCCCGAACATCTTTTTTATACATTTTTTTTGCCGAACTACAGGAAGATAAAATGCTTAGTGCCATAAGTGATAAGATTAAGTTGAGTTTCATTTTGAAATGTTATTTTTTAATTTTTCAATAAACGAATTGAGTTGCGAAATTTCCTCATCATTAAAATTGTGTAGCAGGTTTTTGATGAATTTCTGTTGCCAATGTTCATTTTCATTACCATCAAAAAAAGCTTCATGCTTTCCGGTTAACCCGATGCGCTGAATGCGCGAGTCATTTTTATCGTGTTTAATGGTCACAAAACCTTTTCGTTGCAACGGTAAAGCCACCTGTTTCAGGTTCTGCCGTGAGCTCCCAAATGCTTTAGCTGCCTGCGATATGGTTGGGTTTTCGCCTGCAAAATATTTGGAGAGAATCACCAGCAACATCCATTGTTTGGTTGTTATGCCAATCTTTTCATTCAGCAAAGCATCACTTTTAACCATCCACTGCTGTGCAATGTAAAGTATCGATCCGAATATGTTTTCATCTTCTCTCATATAAAAAGGTAATATGTTACGTATGCAAACATACGGCATGTTTTTGAGACATGCAAGCAAAAAGGTAATATATTACTTAATATTTTTTGTGACGGTCTATGGGCTTTCCGCTTGTCATCCGTTTATTAAGTCGATTGGTCATTGTTGGGTTTGCAGTTTCGTAAGTTAAAAGCGTTAATAGGACTGCCCTTTCCCAAAGGGCGAGAGCAATAGCAACAACCCTCTCCCGGCCAACTGCTGCACCCGGCAAAAGCGCCACATCAAGCATGGCCGGAAATTGTAGCCCGCAAAAGCAAAAGAATTTGGAATCTGAATTGCGCCTCCTGATTCTTATAAGGAATCCGCATCGAATCGAAGATCAGCGTTGCAAAATAACACTAAAAAGACAATTGATGAATCTGCAATTCTCAAAAAACATATATCTCTTCTGCTCTTTTTAACTTTAATCCTTATTTTTGAAAAAAACATAACAAACGAATGATTATTATCGGAATTGCAGGCGGAACGGGTTCAGGAAAAACAACCGTTGTTAGAGAAATCACAAAGAGACTCAACAAAGAGGCAATAGCTATTATTCCTCAGGATGCGTATTACCGCGATAACGAAAATTCACCACTGGCAGAACGCCAAAAAATGAACTTCGACCACCCCGACTCAGTTGAGTTTGAATTGCTGATTGACCACATCAAGCGACTTAAAAAGGGTAACAACATCGAACAACCTATTTACTCGTACCTCACCTGCACCCGTGCCGACGAAACCATCACGGTTGGCCCCAGGCACATCATCATTATTGAAGGCATTTTGTGCCTTACCAATCCCGAACTGCGTAAGCTGATGGATATAAAAGTTTTTGTGGACTGCGAAGCCGACTTAAGACTTTCGCGGGTTATTCAGCGCGATATAATTGAGCGGGGACGCGGGATTGACCAAACCCTTAGGCGGTACGAAGAAACTGTTCGACCCATGCACCTGCAATTCATTGAACCAAGTAAGCGTTATGCCGATATCATTGTCCCACAAGGCGGGCAAAACAAAGTAGCCATCAACATCTTAACTCAATTCATCGAAAGTCAACTCACCTTAAAATAAACCATCATGCTTGAAAATATTAACATCGAAAGTATATTATTTCTGGATATCGAAACAGTACCACAACATGAAAGCTACGACCTGCTAAACGAAAAAATGCAAAAACTATGGGACAAAAAAGCAAGCCACTTTTTACAGGATGAACAAACTCCAGCCGGGGTTTACGAGCGAGCAGGCATTTATTCGGAATTCGGAAAAATAATTTGCATTTCTGTAGGCACTTTATATCAAAAAAAAGGCGAATGGAAATGCCGAGTTAAATCGTATGCCAACCACAACGAAAAAATTCTGCTGCAGGAATTTGTAAATATGCTTGAAAACTTTAGCAGTCGGGGTGTCATAAAACTTTGCGCGCATAACGGCCAGGAGTTTGATTACCCTTACATTGCCCGGCGATGCCTGGTAAATGGTATTAAACTGCCTAAAATTCTCGATATTGCAGGTGCCAAACCGTGGGAAGTGAAAGATGTACTGCTCGACACACTCCAACTATGGAAATTTGGCGATTACAAACACTACACTTCACTCGATTTGCTGTGTGCCATTTTCGATATACCCACACCAAAAGACGACATTGACGGCAGCCAGGTTGCCGGCGTTTACTATGCTGAAAACGATTTAGACCGAATCATTAACTATTGCGAAAAAGATGTTTTTGCCTTATCTCAATTGTTTTTGCGCTACCAGGGCAGACCAATTCTTCCACCCGATGCACTCGAATCGGTTTAATTTAAGTTCAACTTGCTTTTTGTTCGAAAAATATAGTTTATTTGCAAAATTATTTAACACTAAAATTCTGTGCTACTATAATGAAGAATTCTTATTTCGATTTGATTGAACAAAGTTACTACTTTCCCCAGGAAGGCTTTGACTTACGTGATGGATACCTGACATTTCAGGGTATTTCGATGAAGTATCTTATCGACAAATACGGAACGCCATTCCGTTTTATTTATTTACCTAAAATAGGCGACCAAATTAAAAAAGCCCGGAATTTATTCAAGCGTACAATGAAAAAGTACAATTACCGGGGTCGTTATCATTATTGCTACTGCACAAAATGCAATCACTTTTACCATGTAATTGGCGAAGCGTTGAAAAATAATGTCAATCTCGAGACTTCATCATCGTTCGATATCGATTTGATACGGAATTTATATGCCGAAAAAAAGATTGACAAAAACCGGATACTCGTTCACAACGGATACAAAACCGACGAATACCTTAAAAAGATAATTGATTTACAGGAGCTTGGATTTAAAAACTCCATCATCATACTTGACAGCACCAATGAGTTACACCGAATAGAGAAACTTGCCAAAGGCCGTAAAGTTCGTATTGGCTTACGCATGGCCATTAACGAAGAACCACAGTCGGCATATTACACTTCACGACTGGGAATAAGGCATGCCGAATTGTTGAATTTCTTTGAGAAACACATCAAGAACAATCCAAACGTTGAAATGCGGATGCTGCACTTTTTTGTTGACTCGGGTATAAAGGACAGCCTTTATTACTGGGGCGAATTCCAAAAAGCGCTTACGCTGTATGTTGAATTAAAAAAACAATGCGAAACACTGGTCGATTTCAACCTGGGTGGTGGTTTCCCCATTCGCAACCACATGGGATTTGAATACAGCTACGAATACATGATTGACGAAATTATTAAAAATATAAAAGAAGTTTGTGATAAAGAAGACGTACACGAACCTGATATTTACACCGAATTTGGTAAATACACCGTGGGCGAAAGTGGCGCTATCATTTTTAAAGTGTTAGAACACAAGCAACAAAACGACACCGAAAGCTGGTACATTATCGACAACAGCCTTATGAATACTATTCCGGATGCCTGGTCGATACACGAAAAATTTATTCTGCTGCCCGTAAATAAATGGGATAATGAATACAAGCGTGTAAACATTGGAGGTATAAGCTGCGATCACTCGGATTATTACAACTCTGAAGACTTTAACCAAGAAGTGCTATTGCCATCATTCGAAGAAAATGAGAAAGAACCGCTTTACCTGGGTTTTTTCCACACAGGTGCGTACCAGGATGCCATTAGTGGCTACGGAGGCATCAAACACTGCTTAATACCCTCGCCCAAACACGTTATCATCGACCGCGACGAAAAAGGTAACTTTTTCGATTATGTTTATAGAAACGAGCAATCGGCCGACGAGATGTTTAAAATACTGGGGTACACGAAAAAATAAAACTTCATAAACACTTAAAATACAAAACGGTTGCAAATGTTATATTTCCAGTAACATTGCAACCGTTTTTTAATATTGAATAATATGACAACAAAAATACCGGTTCATCCCGAAACTAAAGCCCTTATTTTCGACATCGATGGCACTCTGGCTGATACCATGCCAGCACATTTTAATGCATTCAGAAAAGTACTTTCGAAGTATGGTATCGATTTTAACGAAGAACTTTTCAACTCGTTGGCCGGCGTACCAGTTGGCCCTCAAATGGTAATGCTGAAGGAGAAATACAAGCCCGAAAACTTCGAACCCGCTCTCGTTGCCCGCGAAAAAGAAGACGAGTACTTCAAAAGTATTGAACAGGCAAAACCCATCGAAGCTGTTTACGAAGTACTGATGGCCTATCATGGCCGGCTTCCAATTGCCTGTGGCACCGGTGGCGACAAACAAATAGCAACCCGCACCCTCGAAGTGATAAATGTGTGCGACAAAATTGATGCGCTGGTTACTGCCGACGATGTAGAAAATGGAAAACCTGCTCCCGACACCTTCCTTAAATGTGCTGATAAATTGGGTGTTGAGCCCCGATATTGCCAGGTTTTTGAAGACGGCGAACCCGGCATTCAGGCCGCTCTGGCAGCCGGAATGAAAGTAACTGATATAAGAAAATACATCTAAAAACCCAAATACAAAGTCGAAATGAGCATAGCGAACAGGTTTATTTTTTTGATTCGCCTCCCCTCATAGGATTCACCATATTAATTTTTAAACAACTGCATTTACCTCTTCATTGTTAATTGCAAAATACGTCCCTTGCGGTATTCCCTTGGCGACTGATTTATTATTTTTTTAAACAGTCTTGAATAATAAAATTGATCTTCTAATCCAATTTCTCTGGCTATATCTCCTATAGAGAGAT
>JAQICD010000276.1 GCA_027858715.1 Prolixibacteraceae bacterium | reverse complement strand
AATCGTTTGAAGAGCAATCGCCGTCGTCGCAATTACCGTCGTCGCATCCACAGCCGGCAGCAGGTGCTAATTCTTCGGGAGTAGCATCACGAACTTCGATAACATCGCCTTCGAAATGCAGGCTCATGCCGGCTAACGGGTGATTGAAGTTCATTTTTATTTTATCGGCTTCAATGTTTTCAATAATTCCGTTCATATGTTGGCCATCGGAAGTTTGCATAGGAATGTGAGCGCCCGGGATGAAACGTTCTTCATCAAAAACACCATCAATCATGAAAATGCTTTTGTCTAAATCAACAATAGCATCTTTATTAACTTCGCCGTATGCCTGTTCGGGTTTCAGTAACGTTTCGTATGCTTCGCCTTGTTTTTTACCTTCAAGGTTGGCTTCGAAACCCGGTATCATTTGACCGATACCATATACAAACTGTAGTGGTTTATCGGCTGTTGTTTGCTCAATTACATCACCAGTTTTATCATTTGCCCTTAATGTGTAGCTAAGGGTAACCATTTTGTTGTTTGAAATTGTCATTACATTTATTTTTATATTCAGTGCAAAAGTAAGTATTTAGTTTTCCCGAACAATTAAATAATCAATGGGATTTAAGGACTTAAAGGATTCTTAACTCTAAAAGTTAAAAAAAAGGCATTCAATAAAAAAAAAGTGAGTTCTTTTTGTTTATTTATCGATAATGGCGTATAATTGCATTGGAATTAACAAAGTACGTTATACACACACGACTACATTTCCTATAATTTATTTAACCAATCAAAAATCTTTTATTTATTAAGAGGTCATTTATGATCCAAAATTTATCACTATGTACGATATTTTAGAACTCAACAAAAAGTTAGTTTCTGATCTACGGGAAATAGCTAAGGAGCTGAATGTTAGGCGTGTTGAGAAGATTAAGAAGCAAGAGCTTATTTACAAAATTCTTGATACGCAAGCTATTTTAGCTTCGGAAGGAAAACTTAAAAGAGAACAACTTCCTAAAAATCAGCCTACAAAAAGCCAGTCATCGCCCGATGAGAATAAACCCAAACCAGAATCAAAAAATATTTTGGATCAGAATTCAAAACGGAAACGCACAAGGTTAAGCCAAACCCGTGATGAAAAGGTTCAGATGAATCATCGAAAAGATGCTAAGCCGGATGAAAAGCCTGCTAAACCTGAAATTGAGAATCAGGAAAAACCGAAAGAACCCGTGAAAGCTGAGGTTGTGAAGGCTAAAACTGATGATGATTCGAAGAAAAGTGAGAAGGACAACAATGTGAAGCGGAATAATATTCAGCAGGCAAACACTTTTGCGAAGAATAATAAGCCGAACCATAGTCCATCAAACAAGGCTCCGGTGAATCAACCGAATAGCCCGGAACGCACTCAGAAAGACAACAGCCAGCAAACTGATGGCAACAAGGATCGCGGCTCGGAACGTTTTCAGAAAGGCAACAGCCAGCAAACCGATGGCAATAAAGATCGCGGCCCGGAACGCGTACAGAAAGATAACCGTCAGCAAAATGATGGCAATAAAGATCGTGTCTCTGAGCGTCGTCAACAGTTTGATAATAAAAATGACAATCGTCAGCCGCACGACTACCAGCAAAAGAAAAACTTTAAGGGAAATCAAAACCAGGAGAAAACCATTTTCGATTTCGAAGGTTTGATAACCAACTCAGGTGTACTCGAAATAATGCAAGACGGATACGGATTTTTACGTTCGTCGGATTACAATTATTTCAACTCGCCCGATGATATATATGTATCGCAGTCGCAAATCAAATTGTTTGGATTGAAAACCGGCGATACAGTAGAAGGTTCTATTCGTCCGCCTAAAGAAGGTGAGAAGTATTTTCCGCTGATTAAGGTGCTTGAAATAAACGGACGTCCGCCGGAATTCGTGCGCGACCGTGTGCCATTCGATCATCTCACGCCGCTTTTCCCCGAAGAGAAATTTACAATTACAGGAAATGGCACCAGCACACTTTCAACCCGTATTGTTGATTTGTTTGCCCCTATTGGTAAAGGTCAGCGTGGGTTAATTGTGGCACAGCCTAAAACCGGTAAAACTGTACTCCTAAAAGAACTTGCCAACGCAATTGCCGATAATCATCCCGAAGTATATATGATTGTATTACTTATTGATGAACGTCCGGAGGAAGTTACCGATATGGCCCGCAGTGTAAACGCAGAGGTTGTATCATCAACATTCGATGAACCTGCCGATAAGCACGTTAAAGTTGCCAATATTGTACTCGAAAAGGCAAAACGCTTAACAGAATGCGGCCACGATGTGGTAATTCTGCTCGACTCGATTACTCGTTTGGCCCGTGCTTATAATACGGTACAGCCTGCATCGGGTAAAGTACTGTCGGGTGGTGTTGATGCCAACGCTTTGCATAAACCAAAACGCTTTTTTGGTGCAGCCCGTAACATTGAAGAAGGCGGTTCGCTGACTATTTTGGCTACGGCTCTTACTGAAACCGGCTCGAAAATGGATGAAGTAATTTTCGAAGAATTTAAAGGTACCGGTAACATGGAATTACAGCTCGATCGTAAATTGTCGAACAAGCGTATATTCCCTGCTGTTGATGTAACCTTGTCGAGCACGCGTCGCGAAGATCTGCTGATACACAAAGCAATGCTTGATAAAATATGGATTTTGCGTAACTACCTGGCAGATATGAACTCTACAGAGGCTATGGAATTCCTGCGCGACCGGATGTTGAAAACTCAAAGCAACGAAGAATTCATTATATCGATGAATAGCGGAGGCTAATCATTGTTGAATTTCAAAAAAATAAAATCTGCTTAACAAGCAGATTTTTTTTTTCATTGGTGACCGGGTATAAAAATTGATTACCCGAAACCGTGGATCACTTCATAATTGGGGTGGACACATAATAATCTTATCCATTCGTTATAATTTTCAAAAGTGGTTCATAGCTTACCCGATTGTTTCAAGGGAACTCACCCCCAATACATAGGGGTA
>JAQICD010000251.1 GCA_027858715.1 Prolixibacteraceae bacterium | reverse complement strand
CTTCAATAATCATCTAACACCTACAACAATGAAAAAAACAATTATTATTGCACTGCTTGCCCTTATGACAAGTTTTGCCGGTTTTGCACAAGAAATAACTGGGGCATGGAATGGTATTTTAGAAGCTGGTCCCGGTCAAAATCTCCGTCTCGTATTCAATATCACTGAAACCGAAACAGGTATTTCGGCAACGATGGATAGTCCCGACCAAAGTGCGTATGGCATTCCTGTTTCAGAAGCTACTTTTAAAGATCAGAAGCTCACGATTATCATACAACAGGCAGGCATAAAATATGAAGGAACATTGGCAGGCGACAGTATCGTTGGCACCTTTAACCAGCTTGGTTCATCTTTCCCGATGGTACTTAGCAAAAGTGTTAAAAAAGCAGAAAAGCCGATACGGCCGCAGGAGCCCAAAAAACCTTATCCGTATGTCTCGGAAGATATAACCTTTAAAAACACGGAGGCCGGCATCAACCTGGCCGGCACCTTAACCCTGCCCGGTAAAGAAAGTAAACACCCCGCTGTGGTGCTTATCTCGGGCAGTGGGCCACAAAACCGCGACGAAGAACTGATGGGGCACAAACCCTTTCTAGTTTTGGCCGACCACCTTACCCGTAACGGTATTGCCGTGCTAAGGTTCGACGACCGTGGCACAGGCGAATCAGGGGGTGATTTCAGCAAAGCTACCTCGTTCGATTTTGCCACCGATGCTAAAGCCGCTATCGACTATTTGAAAACCCGCAAAGAAATTAATTCTGCGAAAATTGGCTTAATGGGACATAGCGAAGGCGGATTGGTTGCTCCTTTGGTAGCATCGCAATTTCCCGGTGAAGTGGATTTTATCGTGCTACTTGCCGGTCCCGGCCTTCCCGGAAGTGAAATTATTATGATGCAACAGCAACTAATTGGCAAAGCATCGGGTTTGCCCGATAAAGATCTGAAACTGGCTGCCAGCACTAATAAACAGATTTTTGATTTGATTTATGAAATCGACAATCCGGAAGAACTGCATAACAAAGTGTCGGATTTGTTGCACGAAATTGCAGTCAAAAACCCCGAAATATTGCCCGGAGGAATGGAAAAAGACCAGTTCGTTGATATGCAGCTTAGTCAGCTATTATCACCATGGATGCTGAACTTTCTAACATATAATCCCGCGGTTGCGCTCGAAAAAGTGCGTTGTCCGGTATTGGCTTTAAATGGTGAAAAAGATTTGCAGGTTCCGCCAAAAGAAAATCTGGAAAAAATTCAAGAAGCACTGAAGAAAGGTGGAAACCAAAATGTAACCACCATTGAACTAAAAGGCCTGAACCATCTTTTTCAGGAAAGTGAAACCGGCTTACCTGTCGAATATGGGCAGATAGAGCAAACCATGTCGCCAATAGCTTTGAACGCGATCACTGACTGGATTAAAAAGCAGGTGAAGTAAGATAGGGGATATTCGATAAAAGATTTATGATAATAGACGAATAGGAACAAATGAAATAGCATAAATTAATCGCTAAAAAAGTCCGTGTAACAGGCATCTGTTTTACACGGACTTTCTTGTTAGTTTGATAAAACTACCGCACCACCATCAACCTTTGTGTTTGTACTCCTTGGTCGGAGTATAGGGTTATGAGGTACATCCCTTCGGCTACAGAACTTAGGTCAAAATTGAATTGATGCCTGCCCGCTGCAAATTGGCTTTGGGGATGCAGCACCTGCTTTTCGCGACCGGTAAGGTCAACCAGCGAAATTCGTGCCCCTATTGTTTCGGGCAGTTCAAAGCTTACGGTTACCTCGTAATTGGCAGGGTTTGGGTAGACTTTGAAATCAGTGAGTTCCAGCGTGTTTTTACACTCCTCGTAATAGGTGCATTCGGGCTTAATCAAGGCCGATTTGTCTTCGGCAGTGATGTAATTGATTTCAGCTTGCAAATCAACACTTACTTCTTCAGAAATTGAACTAAAAAAGTTTTCATTGGGAAGAAACCAGAAAATTAAACTTTCAAAATTGCCACTAACATTTACTTCAACAGGTATGAGTAGGGGGATTTGATTAAATATTTCATCGTCTTCAGGGAAAAGAATTGGGAATAAACCTAATGAACCGAAAAGCGGGCTTCCTTTTTTGTCTGTCATAAAAAGCGCCAATGAACCGTTGTTGAGTTCAGACATTTGAAGGTCATCATATTCCATTGTTTGTACATAAGAGTTATTATCGGATAACATAATTTTCAGTTGGCATTTTAAGTTCTTTCCAGAGTAAACCGTTGAGTCGGTATAAAAATTAAATCCTATTTTCTCCAATTCTTCTTCACTTAATATCATAATTTTTGATTCATCCAGTAAGAATGGTGACCGATATTGAATGAAATCTTTTTGAGGGTATTTCTTTTTGTATGTTTTTAGCTTTAGAAATTCATCCAACAAGGGTTTATGATTTGCCGATATTAAATCATATAATTGATTGTTCACAACAAACCAAAGCAATACCTCCTCTTTATCACCATCAAAGTTTGGAAAAACTATAGGCAGCAAGGTATCGTTGGCCGATTCAAAAAATTCAGTACCAAGCGTTCCATTCGGCATTACTCTTGAATAAAACATGTTCGATTTATAAACAGGATAGAAACTAAACGCGTTTGTTGTTGTTTGTATTTTTTCTGTTTTTTCGAATGAAATCTCTGTTTCAAAAATATAATAACCCGTATAATTAGTAAGTTCGCCATATACCCGTTTTCTGGATTTTCCAAAACGATACCCCGCATCGTTTATGTTGTTTTCATATAGGAGCAAGCTGTCCTGCACCTGAAAACCGATCTTTTCTAACTCTTCTTTGCTCAATTTCAAAACAAACTTACTACCATCAACAGGCTCAAAAGTGTCAATATCGAAATTAATGGGCATTTCTTTACCAGAGGGTTCAGCCACAATGCTAGTTGGCTCATTTTTTACTAAATCATGAACCATCAGGCTGTTGTCTGAAGAATCAATTATATATCTGTTTAAATTGGCCATCGCAATCATTTCATCCTCAACCGATAGAATATCACTTTTAGCTTCATTCTCCTGATTAAATTGATTTGATATTTCCTTAGCTATTGGTTTCAATTCAGGTTCGGTTTCAATTTCAACATTTTCAGAGAATTGAGTGTTACTGTCGGTTTCATCGTGTCGCGGGGTTTGTTGTTCCGGAGCTAGCAACTCCAATGAAGTGCCTGTATTTTCAACGGGTGTGCTTGGGGTGTTTTTTCCCGGCCAAAACAGTATTGCACTAATAATGATTGCTGTAATGCTTGTCATAATAATGAATTTTAAAGGTTTAAATTTATTGCCCCTGAGCCTGG
>JAQICD010000213.1 GCA_027858715.1 Prolixibacteraceae bacterium | reverse complement strand
CCTGCCAGAGCAAATATCCACCAGCTTAATTCAGTTTTGTATGCAAAATTTTCGAGCCATTTATGCATGGCGTACCAAGCGATTGGAGTAGCAATTACAAAAGCAATGGCTACCCATTTTACAAAATCACGATTCAACAAGATTAATACTTCCGAAATTTTGGCACCATTTACTTTGCGTACACCTATCTCTTTTTGTTTTCGAGTTAGGGTAAACGATACCAAACCCAACATGCCCAGGCAGGCAATTACGATCGACATAAACGAAAACAGACTAATTAATTTTCCAAAGCTTACTTCTTGTTTGTATTGGTTGTCAAATGATTCATCGAGAAAAGTAAATTCAAAAGAGGCCTGCTTGTTCAATTCGTTCCAAATTGAATTTACACTTGCAACCATCTGTGTTGCACTTTCAGGACGGATTCGTATGGAAAGGTAATCGCCATTTTCACTATATCTAAGTATTATTGGTTCAGTTTGTTGGCGCAACGATTCGAGGTGGAAATCTTCAACAATGCCTATTACCTTATAATTTGCACCTCCATCGTTAAAGTCATATACCATTTTATCGTTACAATCTGTCCAGCCAAACGCTTCGGCCGCTTTTTTATTAATAATGGCATTGGTTCGTTCATTGTTGGCATCGGCTGTAAAGTCACGGCCGTTTATAAGTTTTATGTCCAATGTTTTCAGGAAATCCTGGTCGCCAGCAACACGCAACAGGAATATTTGGTCTTTTTTATCAGTTTTACTGAAAGGATTGGATGCACCATCGAACATGGATGGTAGATTAGTAGAATAGGCAGCACTTAAAACCGAAGGATTTTTTAATATTTCATCTTTAAAGGTTTTACGATTGTTGTCCAGTTTATTGGTATTTTTTACTACCAATACATTTTCTTTGTGGAATCCGGGATTTTGATGGTGCAACAAGCCAACTTGTCGTTTTACAACCATGGTAGTACCAACAAGGAGAATAAAAACCACAAACTGAAACGATACTAAAATATTTCTGAAGCCTGACTTGGCATTCCAGTTTAAAACTGCACCTTTTATCACATCAATTGGATTAAAACGGGCAATAGAAACCGAAGGGAAAATTCCGGTTAGTGCAACCACCAGAAATAAAATTACAATTAAAGTAACAGTTCCGGGGCCTGTAAAGAATTGTGCAAACTGCATGTTTAGTCCGGTAAAAGTATTTATAAATGATAAGCTTATTACCAGAAGAATAATAGCCATAATTATGGCCAATGTACATTGTAAAAAAGTTTCGATAAGCAGCTGAACAACAATTCTTCGTTTTCCGGATCCAACTATTTTTTTTATACCAATCTCTTTGGCTCGTAAAGTTGCCCTTGCGGTGCTTAGATTTATAAAATTGAAACAGGCAATAAGAATGACCAAAATGCCTATTAGTCCTAGTGCATACAGCAGTTGTTTATTTCCTTGGACAGTGGCTTCATAGGTAAATTCGGTATTTAAGTGAATTTTTTTGAGGGGCTGTAAACTGTGAACAACATAGTTTCCGCTTTTCTCAAAATCGCTATAAGATATACCATTGCGTTCCATCATGGGGATATAATACCCAATGGTAAAGTCCTGAAGTTTTTGGTTTATTGTGTTCAGTTCGGTATTTTTCTTTAAAAGAAGATAAGTGAACATATCGCGAAAATTGCCCCATCGTAATATGTCGTAATCAGAACTAAAGCCCATGCTGGAAAATGACGCAAGCATTTCGAATTGGATATGCGAATTGGAAGGAATTTTATCAAGTATGCCTGTAACTTCATAGGGCTGGTCATCGTTATTCAGGTCGACAGTTAATCCAATGGGATCAATAGCTCCAAAATATTTTTTACTGAAAGCCTGAGTGATAACCACTGTGTTGGGTTTTGCAAGTACTTGGTTTTTATCTCCTTTTAGTAAAGTAAAATCGAAGAGGTCAAATACATTATCATCGGCATACCAGAACCTTTCTTCAAGGTATTTCTTTCCCCCAACCTTTACTACCACATTTTTTCTATAAAAAAAGCGGGTAGCATCAATTACTTCAGGTAAATCCGATTTGGCAGTAAAAGCCAGAGGTGATTCCGAATTAGCTAAGGATTCCATGGTTTCACCCATTTTTACTTTTGTGACTACCCGATAGAGCTGTTCCGATTTGGAATGGAACCGGTCGAAACTATATTCCTGAAAGAAATAAGCTGAAATAAACAAAAAGGCAGCAAACCCCAGTGTTAAACCAATTATGTTTAAACCCGACTGGTATTTGTCTTTTTTTAAGCTTCGAAATGCGGTTTTAAAAAAAAGTTTAATCATGGCTATTTGATTTTTTTAATGTTTTCATTTACAACATTTCAAACTTGATGCCCTTTTTGTAAGTGCTAGAATAGCAGTTATTTAAATAAAAATATTGAATTGTTATTTGTAAAAAATATTGACAATAATGTATGATTTTTTGTCAGGTAAACCTTATATCTCCCAAGGGGCTGATTTTATTCATACCTCAATGCCTCAACGGGATTTCTAGTCGCCGCTTTCCAAGATTGAAACGATACAGTTATCAATGCAATTCCTAACGCCATTACTCCTGCCAGAGCAAATATCCACCAGCTTAATTCAGTTTTGTATGCAAAATTTTCGAGCCATTTATGCATGGCGTAATACGCAACGGGCGTGGCGATTACAAAAGCAATTATCACCCATTTTACAAAGTCTTTATTGAGCATGTTTAAAATTTCTGATATTTTGGCACCATTTACTTTTCGAATACCTATTTCTTTGGTTCTGATTTGGATAAGAAAAACAGTCAACCCAAAAATCCCAATCATTGAAATTCCAATGGCCAAAAATGCCATGATTGATAGTAGTGTTCTGGTTCTTAATTCTTTTTC
>JAQICD010000204.1 GCA_027858715.1 Prolixibacteraceae bacterium | reverse complement strand
CAGTTTTCATCAGTTTTGAACCGTTCAGCAAACTCTATTAGATTTTGTCCTTTAAAAATATCCATGTATCTATTGATTTTACAGGAAACAAATATATGTAATTATCTACTGACTTCTATTAGACGTTATACAAATCATATATCCTTGTATTTCAAAATAAATAAAGATTTACAAATCAGAAAATTGAAAAGAACAACCGCATACTTCTTATTATTGCAATATTATCATTATTATAATGAATTTTCACGAGCAATATTATTATGTATTTTTGTATTGTGAACATAAAAAACTGTCTCAATGAAACAATTTGCTTTTATTATTTACTTACTGATATCAACACTCTTTTCCTTTGCCCAATATCCTGAATTTTCAGCAGGGATAAATGGTGGACCCGTTTTTTCAAAGTTTAAAATTTTAAGGGAGTATGATTTTGGTTATAATGTTGATTATCTGACCGGCTACAATACCGCTGTTTTTATAAGAATGGATTTAGCACCAAGGGTTTTTATTGAGACAGAAATGGGATATTATCAAAACGGGTATAACGAAAATCAAGAAAGTAAATTTAAAATGGTTAATCATACTTTTGAGGATAGTTATATTGGACATGACTTTAATGACAGATATAGTTATTTGAATAATATGTGGTTTGTGGGTTATACTTGTAACCTTACCAATAAAATTGATGCATCAGCAAGTATTGGGACTTATTGGGGATATTTACTGGAAGTTAATTCAACAACTCGGATTTATTACTACGTAACCGCTGAAGATGCTGAAACTGTTGGAGACCCTACCTTTGATGCAGGATATTTCGAAAATGTAAAAGAGGAGCCAATTGATAAATCTTATTATAAGAATTTCGATTATGGAGTGGGCGGGAGAGTCTCGTTGACTTATGAAATTAATTCTCGTTTGGCTATACTTGCGTCGGGTGGTTACAAGCATGGATTGAGAAATATTATAAAGCCTAACGATGGTTGGTTAGAGATATATACCCGGTCGTTTAACTTAACGGCGGGGCTTATTGTTGGTTTTTAACTTGCAATCTGGTTCATTAGATTCAGTTAAATTCAAGAAGACGATAGTACAGAACTTGAAATCAAATTCACTTTTATCATCAAAAAACAGCCTTTCGTCAAAAAAAGAACCAAATAATAAATATCTTTTTTGTGTTTAGCTCATAAAAATATATGTTTGACATGTTGCAAATATTTGTCAAAATACATGTTTATCTAATTCTACTTTAACACATTTATTGCTTTAAATAACAAAGATCTATATCGTATTGTCGTTTTCGGTGTTGTTCTTTTAGAGCTGTAAACATTCTTTCTTCAGACATTTCTTTGTAAAATTTGAATACTAAAAAGTCTATGATATCCATGGACGACAATAATATTTTTGTAGAATAAAATGAATCATGAAATTAAGACCCCTCTTATTTATTATTCTGGTTGCTAGTCCGTTACTTGTGCTTAGTAAAACGATTACCCTAAAAGGTGCAGTTGTAAATAAAAAAACAGATGAACCTGTCCCATTTGTAAGTGTCGCCATTTCTGGTACTTACCACGGTACAGTAAGTAACCGTTCGGGCGAATTTGTACTTCGTATGCCCAGCACCCTTAAAAATAAAACCATTACTTTTAGTTGTATCGGATACGAAACTTATGAGCTAAAAAACCCCACTACCGGTAATTCGCACTCCATAAAACTGTCGCCGCAAAATTTCCAGATTGGCGAAATTACAATTATGCCCGACAGCACCCTGCGTACTCTGATACGTAGGGCTTACCGGAAGATTCCCGATAATTATCCCGATTTTCGTACACGCAGCAAAGGGTTTTACCGAGCTGCAATGAAAGAATACAATGGCGATTACCTCGTCCTAACCGAGGCCATGCTAGACGTATTCAAAACATCGTATAAAAACAAAACTACAGGGCAAATAAAAATTGACAAAAGCCGGAAATACATTGCCCCCAGCATCGATTCGGTGAACGATGTTAGCTTTTATGGCGGACATTATATTCCACACACTTCTGATTTGGTAAAAAGAAGGCATCCCATTGTTCAGGCATCAGCTAAGTATAAATATAAATTAAACGGGTATGCAAAAATCGACAAACGCGTATTATATGTTGTGCATTTTGAACCTTCATCGCAGGAAACAGAAGGGATTATCGGAAAGATGTACATCGACAAAGAATCCCTCGCTTTTTTAAAAATTGAATATCGAAGTAACGAGGAACAATTAAAATGGCGTGAAAAAGAACTTTTTGCCAGACTTTCGTCAAAAGAGGCCAATAAAGTAGTGGTTTATGCGCCAACAAATGACAAATATTACCTGAATGCCGCCAGCTACACAGAGAAATTTGAAAACTTAAAAACCGGTAGCATTCTGGAAAAGTTTTCGGAATACACCCTTATTGAAACCACCCCGGGCAAGGCCAGTCTCATTCCTTACAACGAAATATGCGATTACTCAGCTGTAATTGCACACGAAGCGACTCCCTATTTCGAATCCGATTGGCACGATTACCCTGTGACCCAAATTGACGAACATAAACAGATGAGCGAATATGTATCGGACAGTATCTTTGTAAGTAGCCAGGTTGAGAAAAATGCAGAAACAAAGGAAAATGAAAAAATTGAACGACTTATTAAAGTGCTATCGATTCTTGAACGATTTAGTTTTGAATACAACCTGCCTAATCAAACCCTCAACATAAACCATGGAAATTACGCTTTATATCACTCGGCCATGAGTGAATTGCTAAACAACAATCTGAATTCCTCAAATACCATTTGGCAATTCGAAACACAAATCAGTTACAAAATATCGAAACAGCTTAAAATATTTTACGCTGTGAAGGGAAACCTAAACAATGAACATTTCTCCGAAGCGCATAAACTGGGTTTTTCGTTTATATTACCGATTAAACCCTATGGAAAACAATTGTTAATGACATTTCAGCCCAGTTATAATTTTCAAAACACGATGCTATCGCTGGGGGAAACCAATAATTTGATTCGCTTCGAAAACGGAGAGCTTAGTTTAAAAGAAGGGAAAAGCAAAGTTTACTGGGGCGAAAAATCGCATGGGTTCGATGGCCGGGTAACGCTTAGATATGAAATGCGCAGACGATTTTGGCTTAATGCATTTGCAGGTTATTACTCCCAAATGAATACACAACCGGTTCTTCGTTTTGAAGATAAAAGCGGAAATCTTTTTACTAAAAAGAATAAAAATATTGGTCTGGATGAAAGCGGGCTCAATTTGCATATCAACAATATACCGATTCCGAAACCAAAATTTGAGCTGAACCCGCTTTATTTTGGTTTTGGAATTATAATGAAGATATAAAAATGCGACGTGTCATCTCAATTTAGAAATAAGATATCCGGAGAGGTTGATAATATCATTGTACTCTCCGTTAAAAAATGCTTTTGTTTGAACAAATCAATTGGGAACAACGATTGTCAATTATTTTAGTATAAAAAGGCTACACGCACTTTCTTCTTGATGAAGTACACCGCTATAAATACTGGTCGAACGATTTAAAAAACATATACGATAATTACCCCGAAATAATCGTCATGGCCACAGGCTCTTCGCTGTTGTAAGTGGTAAAAGGTCAGACTGATTTATCACGCAGAGCCGATCGCTATTACCTACCGGGACTATCGTTTCGTGAGTTTTTACAGTTTGAATATAACTTGTCATTTTCCAGTCTCACGTTAGAACAAATTATTGAATCGCACAACGAAATTGCTCATAACTATTTTGATAATATTAATGTAGAAAAAGCTGATGTACATTATTAGTCAGTCTGTACCGTTTACGCCTAATAGTGCTAAGCTGTCGGAAAGAATGGGAGTGCCTCGTAATTCTGTGCTCAAGATTTTCGATCTCTTGCATAAAGCCAAAATTGTTTCTTTGCTGAGAGGTGACACCAACGGGTAAGTTATTTACAAAAACCAGAAAAAATTTATTTGCAAAATACAAATTTGGCTTGGTTTTTAGCCGATGGAATTAAAGGCGGCTTCGGTAATAAAATCCCGTTATGACTTTTTTGAGTTTTTGTATTGAATTACTTATTTGTTGCACATCGCTTATGGGTTTAAGCGAGTTTTTATCGGTTTCGTAATAAAACGGATTGTTGAGTCTATCGGCATTTATAACCAGAATTAAAGCGCCTTCATCAACAATTTTAGTAGCCACCAATTCCTCATTACCTATTTTTTCGCGGTAAAGTTTTACAACCGGCGTACTAAAAAAGCAGCTTATTCATAACATTCACTTTTGTTTCAGCATGCAAAAATGGTTATACTACTAATACGCCATTCTATATTTCTCGTCTTCATCTTCGTTTAAAATACTTAAATAATTTTCGTAGCGGCTTAGACTAATTTCGCCTTGTTCAACCGAATTTACTACAGCACAGCCCGGTTCGTGTGTATGCGAGCAATTGTTGAAGCGGCAATATTCCGATGTTTTAAAAATTTCGGGAAAAAAGTGGCTTACATCGTCATTTTTCATGTCAATCATACCAAACGATCGTAAGCCTGGAGTGTCAATAATATATCCACCCATATCGAGGGCAAACATCTCAGAAAATGTAGTGGTGTGTTTTCCTTGTTTATGAAGCGTAGAAATTGTATTCGTTTTCAAATTTAGGTTGGAGTCGATGTAGTTGATAAGCGATGACTTCCCAACACCTGAATGACCTGCAAAAACTGAAGTTTTGTCTTTCATTATATCTTTTAACTCATCCATTCCTTGTCCGGTTTTTACCGATGTGGCAAGGCATTTATAGCCAATTTCATGATAGGTTCCATACCATTCGTTAACTTTCTCCATTTCTCTTTCATTGTAAATATCAATTTTATTGAAAACCAGCAGGGCAGGTATGTTGTAAGCCTCGGCGGTAACCAAAAAACGGTCGATAAAATTTAGGGGAGTAACCGGGTAGTTAACGGTTGCAATTATAAAAGCAAGGTCGATATTGGCGGCAATAATGTGCGATTCTTTCGAAAGATTCACAGAGCGACGAATAATATAATTTTTACGTTCTTCAATTTTCGAAATAATGCCCATGGGCTTGCCGCTATCTGAATATTCGTTTTGTGGCTCAAAATAAACCACGTCGCCAACCGAGACAGGATTAGTAGTACGGATACCTTTCATTCGTAATTTTCCTTTTATGCGACATTCAAATAGCTCGTTTTGGTAATTAACCATGTAGCGACTTCCGGTAGATTTTATCACTAATCCCTTATTCAAGTTCATTATTATATTGTTACGCGGTTGATGAATCAATATTTGTTTCAAAAGTAACTGTTTTGAAGAAAAAATTACAAATTTTTTATTTTACACAAATCCTACGCAACGTTTTGTTTGTTTATTCATCATAAATAGAGCTTTGAAACAATCGTAAAATTAAAAATAGTTGATATGAAGACATTTAATTTCCATAATGTTCTGGTTGCTATAGGTATTGTGTTCCTTTTGGGCACATCGTGTTCCGGATTCTTAGACGATAATCCTGAGCCAACAGCCTACGGCGATGCAATGATACGTGTTTACAAACAAGGCGACTCACTGGTCTTTAATCGTGCATTTTATGTGTATTCAACAAGTGAGATGGATTCGGTTACTGTTCGTGGTAAAAATTTGGGCGAAACAATTAAGCTCGATACCATTAGTAAGAAATACACTTATGCATACATACCTGAACTTGATACATATGTTTCAACACCCCCCGACGACGAAACGTATTACTTTGACATCACGTTTACCGACCAAACCATTATAACTGTTACCGATTATTTAGATGACAATTACATTGAACCAGTCGAATTTGAAAAGCTGGAGTGGGATACACTTTCCAATAAGCTTCGTTTGAAATGGGAAAGAGTTGAAAATGCAGATTATAACAAAGTACTGTTACTCGATTCTGAAGATAAAATTGTGTTTGAAACCGATATGATTGATAATTACTACACCGATATATCGATTAACGATTATTCTTACGGATGGAATGATTCGTATTCACCAAAAAAAGATGATGAATTTAAGGTTATGATCTTGAGTTATTTGTATGAATACAGCATTACTGCTTTCGATGTTCAGTGCCTTTCTATTAACGACCAAAATTCGTTTACGTGGGGAGTTTTCGATAATCAATCAGAATAAACATTCAAGGATTTCAATGGTTTGCTGATTTGTAATCATATTGTTCAATTGATGTTCGATAGAATGATATTCATGTTTTGTGTTGGTTAAGCGTAAGCAGATATCGTTTTTCAAATCATCGTTAATTGAGCTGCTACTTAACGATATTTCTTTGATAATACCTTTTTCAACAAAAACATCAATACCGGTTTTGCCTGCTTTTTTGGCAAACCGGTATTTTGGTGAATAGCCAAAATTCCATTCCCAGATAGAATATTTTTCGATCATAAGCTTTTCAATTTTTTCATAATCATCTTCTCCGGGTGTGTATTTTGATGCATTTTTAGAGTTTTTGAGCATGAAGTTTTCAATTTCAGTTATGAATTGTGCCGTTTCCATTTGTTGAGGCAAAAATTCGCTGATGTTGGCTATTTTACTTCTGACCGACTGAATGCTTTTTCCGATGAATTCGCCTGCAGGGTGTTTTATTGCTCTCGAAAGCATTTCTTTGTTGGCATCGAAAAGCAATGTGCCGTGGCTAAGCACCCTGTTTCGAAAAACATGTTCGGCATGCCCCGAAACTTTAAACCCGTTAACCAGTATGTCGTTCCTTTTGCTTAATTCGGCCGCAACACCTAGTTGGCGTAGCACGGCAATAATTGGCTCGTTAAAAGCCTTAAACGAAACCTTTGCTGTATCGGAAACAGTACGATGAAAGGAAAAATTTATATTTCCCTGGTCGTGATAAACTGCGCCTCCACCTGATAACCTGCGTATTACTTCGATGTTGTTTTCGCGTACAAATTTCGGATTGATTTCGGCAAGGGCATTCTGGTGTTTTCCAATCACTACCGAAGGCGTGTTGATATAAAGTAGAAAAATATCTTCGTCGAAATTTCTGAAAAAGTATTCTTCGGCAGCTAAATTAAAAGCCGGACGTTTATCGTGCGAAATTATACACAGCATTACTTTATTTTTTTTTAAAGATGAATTATTTCAAAACCTCGGGGTTAACAACATGCTGCATACCCTGTTTGTTGTATAAACCTATAATATTTTGCGCAGCAAGTTTTGCCATTTCGCTGCGGGTTTCTACCGTTGCCGATCCAATATGAGGTAAAATGCATACATTTTCCATTCGCAAAAGCGGATTGTCGGGTTTCATGGGTTCGGGATTGGTTACATCGAGTCCGGCACCCCAAATTTTGCCGTTATTCAGCGCCTCTATCATATCGGCTTCGTTATGTATCAGTCCGCGTGCTGTGTTGATAAAAATAGCCGATGGTTTCATTTTTTCAAAGACCTTTTGGTTGAACAAGCCTTTTGTTTGTTCGTTAAGTGCACAGTGCAACGAAAGAACATCGCTGTTTGCGAGCAATTCCTCGAAACTTACGTATGTTGCTCCGAGTGCTTTTTCGGCTTCGATATTCCGGTTTCGGTTGTGATAAATAACCTTCATATTGTAGGCTCCTTTGCAGCGTTTGGCCATTTCGGCACCTATGCGTCCGAGACCAAAAATACCAAGTGTTTTGCTCTTAAGCTCGACACCTAAGTTTGAATTAGGCTTAAAATAAGTCCAGTTTCCGGCAATGATGCTTTTATGCAGATAGAACATTTTGCGTGAAGTGGCAATCATTAATCCAAAAGCAGTGTCGGCTGTGGCATCGGTAAGCACATCGGGAGTATAACCAACCGGAATGCCCTGACTGTTTGCTTCTGCAATGTCAATATTGTCGTAACCCACGGCAAATTGTGAAATTACGTCGAGATGCGCATTCTGGCGGATGAAATCGCCGTTGATTTTATCAGAAAGAGTGCACAGCAATCCATTGTGTGAAGCTGCTTTTTGCAATAGCTCATCATGCATCATTGGTTCGTCGGTTTGACGTGTTGAAACCGAAAATCCAGCTTCGGAAAGCATTTGAGCAGCAATGGCTGGAAATCTACGTGTTAATAATATTTTTTTTTGAGACATAGTTAGCTGGTTAAAAGTATTTAATTTCTTCGTCCAGAATGTCTGATAATAAGTTGTTAGCCAGTCGGCTTGCGCCAATACGGAATAATTGCGGGTTAAGCCAGTCGTCGCCCAGTACTTCTTTAACAATGGCCAGATAAATTAGGGCATCATCGGGTGTTGAAATGCCTCCGGCGGGTTTAAAGCCAATTTTTTCGCCTGTTTGTTCATAGTGAAAAGCAATAACCAGACACATAACATAAGCTGCCATTGGAGTTGCTGCAGGGTTCATTTTACCGGTTGATGTTTTTATGAAATCGGCACCTGCATTAATGGCCAGCATCGAAGCTTTCCATATATTCTCGGGTGTTTCAAGGGCTCCGGTTTCAAGAATTACTTTGAGATGTGCATCGCCCATCGATTTTTTGATAGTAACAATATCATTGTGTGCTTCCTGGAACTCGTTGGCCATAAAGTGGCTAAGCGCCAGCACAATATCTATTTCGTCGGCACCGGCTTTCATTGCAAGTTTTGTTTCTTCAACCTTTACTTTAGTGAAAGTCATTGACGAAGGAAAACCTCCCGAAACCGATGCGATATTCACTTCGGGCAATTGCAGGGTTTCTTCAACGGTTTTAACCATGTTTGGATAAACGCAAATGGCTGCAACGTTTTCGAGTTCGGGAAAGCGGGCAGGGAAGTCGTTTACTTTTTGAGTGAACTGCCTTACCTTTTCTTCGGTATCGGTTGAGTTCAGCGTGGTAAGGTCGATGCACGACAAGGCCAGCTTTTTATTTTCGATGTTGTTATGGATGGTTTTCGAGTTGGTAATGATGGCATTTAAATCACTTTCTAACTCCTTCAGGTCAAAATTGAATTTTTCGGTTGTCATAATAATAATTTATATGGTTGTCACTGCTTGTTAATCAGTTTATAATGTTCACTTGGTGGAAATAATAAATCAAGACAATTTGCTTTCAATTTGAAATTACAACCTTTATCTTTTACTTGTCCATTAGGCATCCGCTTAATAGGATAATCTATTGTAATTGCTCCAGTTTCGATAAGTATCTCAAATTTATCTACCATTGGATTCTTTGTATGTTCAATTTCTTTAAAAAGAAAATGCTCATTATTATCAATTATCTTGCTTTCTGCCGAAATCCAAAAAGTTTCCTTATGCTTTTTTAATAAAGCCTTTCGTAGAGTTTCTAATTCCCAAACAAGAAAATCACCTATTTCTTTTCTGTCAGAGTTTTCTAGCAACCAATCTTTTTCTTCTTCAATTCTCAAAATTAAACCTTGCGCATTTCGTCCAGTTGCCCTAATCGTATTATATAAACGAAAAACACCTTCTTCCCAATACCCGAAATTATCCAGTATCTCTACTCTTGATTTGAATTTACTCAATTCCCAATTAGGAGTTTTTCCAAACAATCCTTTCCGATTATTTCTGGAATCTCTAAATGATTTTAATTCAATGCCTTTATAGTCAGGTGTTTTAGAAGAATTCATTTTGATCCCCAACATTAACTCCAATGTTCTACCGATACCAGTATCTGAATTCACTTCAGACTTTACAAAACCTTGACCAGCAATTACTCTTAATTTTGTTAAAAGCTCAGTTGCAATTTCGTTTTCTTTTGCATTAACTTCATTAATCAATTCCCGAATAGGGCTAAGTATCTCTGATTTTAATAATAATTCAATGTCTAATTGAGTTAGATTAAAGGCATGTAAAGAACCTCCAAAAACAATTAGAGCAATTAAATCATTGGAATTACAAAATTGCTTCAATTTATATATCCAGATTCTTGGGTCTCCACTTTTAGTAATGGGACGATAAAGAGAAACTTTTATTTTATGAATTTTAAAGTCTTCATAAAATAAACAATCATTAATTACTTTATTCTGTTCCCCTTGAGGTTGTAAAGTAAAATCGTGAAAGTTTCTCTCTTTAAGGTAAGTGCGAATAGGACGAGTTGCATCCATAATAGATTTCTTCAGTCCTGTTTCTGTCGGTTCAATTAGTGCAAGTGAAACAGAGTTCTTTGTAAGTATTTTCAATCTACTTTCTTCTACTTTTGATAATGCTCTCATCGAATATTTTTTAATATTTCGGTTGCAACAGCTCTTGCTAATAAAGGCGGTACAGCATTACCAACTAAAGTAAACTGTGGAACTTCTGATTTTCTATTATTACCTCCTGTTGAACGTTTGCCTTGAAATACAAATGAGTCATCAAATGATTGCAATCGCGCCATTTCCCGAACAGTCAGTGCTCTTGGTGAATTGTAATGAATATAATCATCAGGAATAGTCATTACCGTAGGACTTTGTTCTTCGGGTTTTAAAACATTGTAATTTCGTTTGTTCGAAGCTAAGCCACATAGATTTAATTTAACCTGAGCATTTTTATAATCTCCTTCTTTAAGAATGATTTCCAAACGTTTGATTACATCATTGTTTTGATTACTTGTTTTGTGATTATTTAAATCATCGTAGTTCTTTTCTCCTGCATTTAAAGCTTCGGTGTTTCTTACATAAAAAGGGTTGCTTGCATTTTGCCGATATTGCTTAATTAGTCTTCCTTCTTTGCTCCATTCAGCGAATGTTTTAACTTCCTTTTTATTTATTTTTCCGTCAATAGTTCTTTTCTGAACTAAGCTCTTCATTATTTTTGCTGTGCCATTATACTTGGCATTAATACTTACTGGTTCATAATGATGAATTTCTTGATTGTTGCCAATAAAATCTAAATCGTACAAGGCTTCAAAAACAGAAACTTTCTCACTTTCAGAAACAGTTGCAGGAATATCTGAAATAAACTTCTGGTCTTTACGACAACCTATAAATAATACACGTTCTCTGTTTTGAGGAACTCCATAATTTGAAGCATTCGCAACAAAAGGTTTTTCAATTTTGTAAAGGCGAATGCTATCTACAATACTTTCTAGTTTGTCAATTTGTGCTTTATCGCAATTATTTCTAATGAAATCAATTGTTTCGTCAAAAGAGTATGTGTAAATTCTTAGTGAAGCAAGAATGCTATTTATTTCGTCATTAAATTCTTTTGCAATCTTTAAACTTCTAAAAGCAGTTTCAATTTTATTGATTACTTCATCAGTACCTAAATCGCTTAAGAAAGTTGTAAAAGAATCAACAAAGAAATCATTGTCAATGTTACAATAGTCTTTTTCTTTAATAATGTCTCTTTTTAATTTCTCCCACTCTTTGTTGCGAATTAAAATATTAAAACCATGACGTATTGTACTTATTCCAGAATCGGTCTTGCTTGTTTTATAATCGACTATTTTTGGGGTGAGATTTCGAAATTTCGATTCTACGAACCGAATAAATGCTTCCTTTCCCTCTTCTTTTTTAGCCTCGTTTAGCTTCTCTATTTCAATTCTCTTTATAAGACTATCAATTATAAAATCACTTTTTTTGAATTTTCCTTTTAGCGACCTAAGAAAAGAAATCAATTTGGGGACTTCATTAACATCTATGATTGAGTTAATTTCTTTTAAAATAAGCTCCTTTATTTTTCCCTGTTCTTTAGTCAGAATTCCTTTTACGTTTTCCATTACGAAATATTTAGGCTGTAAGGCCTTAATCACTTCAAGGTAATGTGAAAACAAATCATCTTTTTTATCAAATTTTTTACGTTTTCCTGCCAAGCTAAAACTTTGACATGGAGGACCTCCACAAACTACATCAATCTTGTGGTCGCCAACTTTCTCTAAAAGATTGTCTAAGAAATCAGGTTCAGTAATGTCTTGACAAAGAAATTTTGCATCTAAGCCTAGTTGGTGATTGTAGCGAACAATATGAGTCAACTCACAATTTTCATTTATGTCGCTCGCAGCAATGAAATCGAAAAATTTGTTATCGACTTCTGCTTGAAGAAAACCTTCGCTAAAACCACCTGCTCCAGCAAACAAATCAACAAATTTGAATGATTTCCCATATAATGAAAGTTGTTCACGAACGATGTTTACATCGTTATTTTCTTTATAATTAATTACATGGTCATTTAGCAAATCTTTCAGTTCTTTTTCAGTGTATGTCTTACGATATGACTGATTAAGTAATTCATCTGCACGATTTTTCAAGAAATTCAAATAGAAATTATATTCTTTATGTTCTTCGTATGAGTTACTTACGGTTTGTGTAGTTTTGTCAAAATATTCAGGTTTTATTTTTCTTTTTGTAGAAACCTTTACTTGCGAACCATTACAATTAATACGCATGTGTATTGGTGCTAAACCTTTTTTGTCTGTCTTATCAAGATAATAATTTATTGTAGCCATAGCTTACGGACATTTTTACGTACACGGACAAATTTACGGACATTTTTTTCAATTTCTATCTAATTTGAGGAAGAAAAGTTATGAACAGCTATACAGTTTTTGTATTAAAGAACTTGCATTTGCTATGAATCAAACAATTAGAACAATTTGGTTTTTGTTTTTTACAAATCAAAGAAGCATAATCTAAAATAGCCCAATTTAATTCCTTTGATTTTTCAATATTAACTACTTGGTATGCTAATGTTTGCAAATACGGGTCTTGTCGAATATCTGCTAACTTTCTTTCACCAAAGAATCTTTCAAGCAATCGAGCCATATTGACATCCAACAAAGGTGATTTTTTCTTCAATACATAAAGTTCATAGGCATTAGTAATATATTGCCCCATCATTGGAATTTCAGCTACTTGATTCCTTTCTTTTGGAAATCTACCTTTTCTTTTTTTAAGTTCCTGCGATAATTTATAAAGTCGGCTACCGCGCTGTTTGTATAATCCTAAAGGTTTTATGATTTCTTGTAACTCAACTTCTGTAGCTTCTCCAAGTTGTTTCCATGACGGATATTGCTTTAAGAAACTCGGAAGAAATTTTGAAACAGTTTCCGCTTTTGTCCTTTGTAGAAACACTTCTGAAATGATCAATTCATAATTTGTAGCCGATTTATTTCGCCATGGAAAAGTCCGACCGTAGTCTTTATACCAGTCAAGAAGATTATCTTGAACAAATTCAATATCAGTTTCGTATATAATTCTAATTTTTCCCAAACCACGAATTGCAAAATTTATCTTAAATAATTGTTTAAGTTGTTGATATTTATCGTATTGTAGAGCAGCACCTATAGTTTAACATCTGAAAACTAACGAACTGTTACAATCAATTTACCGATAAATATACAGATAATATCCAATAGATGCGTAACAATGCCGGAGATCACTTTTGGGCAGATTCATCTTTTTAGTTTCTCGTTTGAAGAGTGCCTGTCTTTGTCTCGCAGGGTTTTCTTTTCAATGTTCTTTCTGAAAGCCTCTTCCAAATCGACACCGGTTTGGTTGGCCAGACAAATAAGTATCCAAAGAACATCGGCCATTTCGTCGGCCATAGTATCGGGGCTTTCTCCTTCTTTAAACGATTGGTCGCCATAGGTACGAGCCATAATCCGTGCTAGTTCGCCCACCTCTTCGGTGAGAACAGCCATGTTGGTTAGTTCACTGAAATAGCGTACACCAATGGTGCGTATCCATTGGTCAACTTGCGATTGGGCTTGTTTAATCGTTAAATCAGGCATATTATTCTTTATTTTTTGTATCAATCCAAATGGTTACCGGCCCATCGTTTACAAGTGCCACATCCATGTGTGCACCAAAAACACCGGTTTGTACCTTCTTCCCCAGTTTTTTAGATAAAACCTCTACAAATATTTCGTACATCGGTATTGCGTAATCAGGTTTCGATGCATGAATATATGACGGGCGGTTGCCTTTTTTTGTTTTAGCATGAAGCGTAAACTGGCTTACTACAATTATTTCGCCGTTTTTGTCAAGCACCGAGCGGTTCATCACCCCATTTTCATCGTCGAAAATACGTAGCTGTACAATTTTGTTGCACAGCCACTCAATATCTTCTTTGGTGTCGGCATCTTCAATGCCCAGCAAAACCAAAAGGCCATGACTAATTTTGGCAATCTTTTCGTTTTCGACAGTAACACTGGCTTCTGATACTTTTTGAATAAGAGCACGCATAGTAAAAAATTATTAATGTCAATTGCCTTCAAATATAATCGAATAGCATAAAAAGATGAAATTTTTATCGTCGGGCGGTATTTTAATGCGTACTCTTTTGATTTAAATTTTTAATCGCAGTATCCCGGTATTTCCGTCCAACAGGAATATTCTTTCCGGCAATTTCGACCTGATAGTGTGTAAATACCGAAACATGTATCGAGTTAATCAGAAATGAGCGATGTACC
>JAQICD010000138.1 GCA_027858715.1 Prolixibacteraceae bacterium | reverse complement strand
AGCAAGAAATGAATTAAAACAAGAAAAGACTATCTCACAAAACGATTTACAAAAAGAGATCGACCAATGGTTAAATACAAAATAGAATGGTCAACAGATGCAAAATCTGACTTGTACAGTATTCTCGATTTCTACATTCAAAGAAATAAAAATGCGACTTATAGCAAAAAATTAAACGCTGATATTAAAAGGATTGGCAAAAGAATATACTAAAATCACCCACATTTTTTTTATTATTATGATGAACCATATTTACTTCTAAAGTAACAATTTACAGGAGTTTACAATCGGAAGGGTTATGGCTGAACATAAAGAACGCTATATTGTAGGCACAAATGACAGAACATCCGAAGCCGAAATCACCGGAACCCTCAGGTTTACGGCCAACAGCAAAGATGATTTTCCGGCTGTTGGCGATTGGGTTGCACTTTTAATATACGAAAACGATTTCTCATTAATACAGCATATTTTACCCCGGAGAAATACTCTAAGCCGAAGGGCAATTGGCAAAAACACTGAAAAGCAAGTCATTGCCAGCAACTGTAAGTTTAAAGATTGCAAGCACATTTAACGAACCGGATTGTGCCATTATTGAAGCTGTAATTTATAATCATTATTTTCAATGATAAATTTATGGCAGTAAAAGATAACTACATCGTAAGAAACATGACCGCCCCTGGATATTAACAAAAATATTTGGAATTACTTCTTTCGAATTGGGATAAAAACAACTGATAGATACGCTAAAATATTAGATTGTGTTATTTTTGTCACAAAAGGTAACAACCTTGAAATGATTTTAAATAACAATAGTGAAAATGTCCGAAATACAAGTACTCCTCATATCTGCAATATCACTGGGCTTTGTGCATACACTACTCGGCCCCGACCATTACTTACCCTTTATAGTGCTGGGCAAAGCACGCAAGTGGTCGCAGGCAAAAACACTTTGGATCACTTTTATTTCAGGCATCGGCCATGTTGGCGGCTCTGTAATTCTGGGTATTATTGGCATTGCCATGGGGATAAGTGTTAGTAAACTCAAACAGATTGAAGCCAACAGAGGCTTAATCGTAGGCTGGATGCTTATTGCCTTTGGGTTGGGTTATACAGCTTATGGCATTTATAAATTTATAAGACACGGCGGACACCATCATTTACCTGATTTTATTTTACCACGCAGCTTGAAAAACATGAAGCATTTACCAACGAACGATGAGAACATATCAAATCAGGTGAAACTTACCCCATGGATTCTCTTTCTCATATTCGTATTTGGACCATGCGAAGTATTGATTCCATTATTGATTTATCCGGCAGCTCAGCATAATGTTATGGGCATAGCTTTGGTCAGCTTGATTTTCGGTCTGTCAACAATCCTCACTATGCTCACTACAGTATATCTGGGCTACAAGGGCTTTTCATTTCTGAATGTTAAAAAACATGAGAAATACATGCACCTGATAGCTGGAGCAATTATCCTGTTTGCCGGGTTGGGAATGCAATTTATGGGGTGGTAAGAGCGAAAAAAGCCGCATCACACCATGAAATGCAGACCAATACTTTTTTTACGCGAGTAGGCATGCTTAATTACCAGGTAAGCTACATTGATAATGTTCCGAAGTTCGCATAAAGGCAACGAAAGCTTGGTTTTTTTGTAAAGCTCTTCAGTTTCATTATATATAATCCACATTCGGTCGTATGCACGTTTTAAACGTACTTCGCTGCGAACAATACCTACATAAACACTCATGATCTGCTGAACTTCTTTCAAACTCTGAGTTATAAGTACCATTTCCTCGGGATAAGACGTACCTTCGTCATTCCAGTCGGGTATCGAATCGTTAAAACTAATCGTATCAATTATATTCAAAGTATCTTTAATAGCCCAATCGGCATAAACCAGTGCTTCGAGCAAACTATTCGAGGCAAGTCGGTTGGCACCATGCAACCCGGTATTTGCAGTTTCGCCTGCTGCATATAAATTTTTAATCGATGTACGGGCATTGGTATCTACTTTAATGCCTCCACAAATATAATGAGCAGCAGGCACAACCGGAATGGGTTCATGTGTAATATCAATATTGATTGAAAGACACTTTTTATAGATGTTTGGAAAATGAGCAACAAGCTTTTCCTTATCGAGATGTGTACAATCGAGCAATACAAAATCATCACCACGGGTTTTTATTTCATTATCGATAGCCCGCGCAACAATATCGCGTGGAGCCAGGCATCCTCGCTCGTCGTATTTATGCATAAACTCTTTGCCATCGATGGTTTTTAAAATTGCACCAAAACCTCTCATAGCTTCTGTTATCAAGTAAGCCGGTTTTTCGGATGGATTATATAGCGATGTAGGATGAAATTGTACAAATTCCATATTATCAACAATGCCCTTTGCCCTATACATCATGGCAATTCCATCGCCAGTTGCTGTTACAGGGTTTGTTGTATTTGAATAAAGATTACCGGCGCCACCTGTAGCCAGAAATGTTAATTTTGATAGTACGGTTATCGTTTGCCCGGTATTGCGATCGAATACATAAGCACCATAGCATTCGGAGTCGGAATGATGACGTTTAACCAAAGCACCCGTATGATGCTGTGTTATTAAATCAATTGAAAAATGATTCTCGAACACTTCAATATTTGGATGCGCCTGAATTTTTTCAACCAACGCCCTTTGTATTTCAAAGCCGGTATTGTCTTTATGATGCAGAATCCGATGCTCAGAATGGCCTCCTTCCTTGTTCAGATCGTAACTTCCCGATTCGGTTTTATCGAAGTTCGCTCCCCAGTTAATCAGTTCATCAATTAGTTCAGGTGCATGGGTTACTACCTTTCGAACAACCTCTTCATCACATAGCCCGGCACCGGCAATCAATGTGTCTTTTATATGGTTTTCAAAATTATCTTCGGGGTTAATAACTGCTGCAATTCCACCTTGGGCATAAACGGTGTTGCTGTCGTTTAATCCGGCTTTTGTAACAATAGTAACTTTACCATATTCCGAGGCTTTGATTGCCATCGATAATCCGGCTAATCCGGAGCCAATAATCAGGAAGTCTGTCTTGATGCGCATAGATAAATAAGAAAAGGCATTTTGAAAAAATCAAATGCCAATTAAATAATAATGCTAAAATACGGATTTTAAAGTTTGCTACCAAGAGAAAGCCCTGTGACGCTTGACAATAATCGCATTTTGATGATTTTAGTACAATTATATTTAAGAAACAACAGCTTTCAGCACTTCATCATCTGATAAATCGTGGTCGAATTCAATCACAACATCGGCCTGATTATACCAGTATTCACGCTTTGTAAGTGTTTCGTTTATAAAAGCGACCAACTCCTGTTCACTTTTTCCTTTTATTAGCGGACGTTCGACTTTCGAATTCATCAGGCGCTCTGAAAGTATTCGCGGTGTTCCTTTCAGGTAAACCGATTTTCCAGTTTTCTTTATAACATCCATATTGTCGAAAAAGCAGGGAGCTCCTCCCCCTGTTCCTATCACTACATCTTCAAATTCTGATAGTTCGAATAGTGCTTTACGTTCAATTTTGCGAAACCCGTCTTCCCCCACTTCTTCAAATATCTGGGAAATCGTACGCATGTTTCGTTCTTCAATATAATCGTCCATATCAATAAAAGAAAGGTTCAAGCTTTTGGCCAGACCTTTCCCTACAGTCGATTTTCCACTTCCCATGTATCCAATAAGGTATATTCGCATCATTTGCTTGTAAGTTTCAGTATTTAATCAAACAACGACATTTGATTTTCTTCATCGTCATCTTTTTCTTTTCGGTCTATCTCAAAAGGAATATCATCGAAATTTGGCAATTCCTTTTTTTCTTCCTCAGTAAGCAGCTCGTCGCGGTCATCTTCATCCTTTACTACCGGTTCAATTTCTTTCACATTTCGTACTTCGAAATTAGTAAGACGCTTACCTTTCGCTTTATGCGACTTCACGGCAATAAATTCGGCTACTTCAATAATTTCATTTTCCTTTTCTTCACTCTTCCCGCCAAATTCAATCTCGAATCGTGGATAATGAACCCAGGTGATGCTTATCAATCGGTTTTCAGGATTATCTCCAATAAAGTTTTGAGGCCGGCTAACAGGAATATCACCTTCTAACTGGAATCGCTTCACATAGTAGTATTCCTGCTCTCTGTCCCAGTAAACCACACTCATGGTTTTTTTTGGATTAAACTTCTCTATTAACAGGATATCATTGGGAAAGTGATTGGTCAAGTCGAAACTAAACAACTCAAATTCACCTGATTTTGTAATTACCAGAATGCGTTCGTCGCCCATAAACTCTCCAAGGAAATCACCCCGCTTGTCAACATTTAGACGATTCACATCAGGGTCAAAATAAATTTTTCTTCCACCTAAAGTTGATGCACCTTTTTCTTTCAGTGTTACTTTATGTACTTCGTTTTTAGTTACCTGGTTACCCCTGGAGCTTCGACCTTTAATGCCCAGTTCACCCATATCAAGATCAAAAATGAGTTTTTTCAACCTTGGTTTAGGTTTAAGTGTTACCCGTAACACCTCCGATTCGCCGTTGGGGTTTGCGCTAAAGTAAAGAATTCTCGTCCCCTGCGTTCCCTGTGCCATATTGTATTCCTTATCGCGTGTTACACTGGGCACAGCAAAACGTTTCATAAAGGTTGCCCCAGCTCTCCCGTCACGATATACCAGGTTATAAATGGTTCGTTTATCACCTTTCTTAAACACGGCAATATGCAGAATATTCTTTCCAATAAAAGCTTTTTCAGATACTTTGGTAACAAAATATACACCATCTCGTCGGAAAACGATAATATCATCAATGTCGGAACAATCGCAAACATACGTGGCTTTTTTAAGCCCGATGCCCATAAAACCTTCTTCGTAATCGACATAAAGCTTTTCGTTGGCGACTACTACTTTCGAGGCTTCAATATTTTCAAAGCTACGCAGTTCTGACTTACGTTCGCGGCCTTTTCCGTATTTACTTTTTATACGTTGAAAATAAGCAATTGTAAAAGGAACAATATTATTGATATTGTGAATAATTTCAGCAATTTCATCCTCAATTGATTGGATATGACCGTTGGCTTTATCCGTATTAAATTTCAGGATTCGCGCCATTTTAATTTCCATCAGTTTCAGAATATCGTCGCGGTTTATTTCACGCTTAAGCTTTGACTTCCATGGCTCGAGGCGCTTGTCGATGTGTGCAACAGCTTCGTCCATGTTGTTGCTATCTTCAAAGCCTTTATCCTTATAAATACGCTCTTCAATAAATATTTTTTCGAGTGAAGCAAAATGCCACGATTCCTCCAGTTCACTCTTTCTAATTTCAAGTTCAAGTTTCAATAGATCAACCGTTTGTTCGGCATTCTTTCTGAGTATATCGCTTACACCGATAAAGTGTGGCTTATCGTTCTCGATAATACAAGCATTTGGCGATATCGAAATCTCACAATCGGTAAAAGCATAAAGGGCGTCGATTGTTTTATCGCTTGAAACACCATTCCCCAGTTGAATCAGTATTTCAACCTTTTCAGCGGTATTATCATCAATTTTCTTGATTTTTATTTTCCCTTTGTCGTTGGCCTTAATAATTGATTCAATAACCGACGAGGTTGTCCGGCCAAAAGGAATTTCAGTAACTACGAGTGTTTTGTTGTCCTGCTTTTCAATTTTTGCCCGAACACGAATGTTTCCACCACGTGCACCATCGTTGTATTTTAATACATCGAGCATGCCACCTGTAGGAAAGTCGGGATATATTTCAAAAGGTTTTCCTTTTAGATGAAGAATTGCGGCATCTACCAGTTCGTTAAAATTGTGAGGCAGGATTTTGGCCGATAAACCAACGGCTATACCTTCAACACCCTGAGCAAGCAACAGCGGAAACTTTACCGGAAGCGTGACAGGCTCACGTTTCCGTCCGTCGTATGCCAGTTGCCATTGCGTAGTTTTAGGATTGAAAACTACATCGAGGGCAAATTTAGACAAGCGTGCTTCGATGTAACGCGGAGCAGCAGCGCCATCGCCAGTGAGAATATTACCCCAGTTTCCCTGGGTTTCTACCAATAAGTTTTTCTGTCCGAGCCCTACCAGGGCATCGCCGATTGAGGCATCGCCGTGCGGATGATATTGCATGGTTTGCCCAATAATGTTAGCCACCTTGTTAAAGCGGCCATCATCCATTTCGCGCATGGCGTGCATAATACGTCGCTGAACCGGTTTTAGTCCGTCGTTTACGTATGGTACTGCACGTTCAAGAATTACATATGAAGCATACTCGAGAAACCAGTTTTCGTACATCCCACTCAAATATACCAGTTCCCTTTTCTCTGTTACCGGTTTCTGCTCCTCCGGTAGTTCTTCAGGTGTATTATTTTTTTCTTCTTCGCTCATGCTTTTTTCTGTTTACTATAATACTGCCGTTTACACTTCGTCCTTTTCAACATGTAGGTTTTCGATAATGAATTCCTGCCTTTCGGGCGTGTTTTTACCCATGTAGAATTCAAGTACCTGTTTTATTGAGTCACCTTTGTGAATCGTAACAGGTTCGAGCCTGATTTCGGGTCCGATAAACACACTGAACTCATCAGGCGAAATCTCACCCAGTCCTTTAAAACGGGTAATTTCTGCATTAGCCCCTACTTTCTTAACAGCAGCTAATCGTTCCTCTTCTGAATAACAATAATAGGTCTTTCGCTTGTTCCGAACCCTGAACAAAGGTGTTTGAAAAATATACACGTGACCTTTTTTAATCAACTCCGGAAAAAACTGCAAAAAGAATGTAAGCAGCAACAAACGTATGTGCATACCGTCAACATCGGCATCGGTAGCAATTATCACCTTATTGTAGCGCAACTCGTCGAGTCCTTCTTCGATATTTAGTGCAGCTTGCAGCAAGTTAAACTCTTCGTTTTCGTAAACAACTTTTTTAGTAAGTCCGTATGAATTAAGCGGCTTACCCCTGAGGCTAAACACGGCCTGCGTATTTACGTCGCGACTTTTTGTAATTGAACCACTGGCTGAATCACCCTCGGTAATAAAAATCGACGATTCGTTTTTCCGGTCATTTTTCGAGTCGTAATGTATGCGGCAATCGCGTAATTTTTTATTGTGCAGACTTACCTTTTTGGCTCTTTGCTTGGCAAGCTTCTTTATTCCAGAAATGGCCTTCCGTTCGCGTTCCGACTCCTGGATGCGTCGTAAAATCACTTCGGCCGATTCGGAGTTCTTGTGCAAATAGTTATCCAGCTCGGTTTGTACAAAATTTGTTACAAAGTACCGTACCGAGGGACCACTTGGTCCAATATCCTTAGACCCCAGTTTGGTTTTGGTCTGCGATTCAAAAACAGGTTCTTCAACTTTTATACTTACGGCTGCAATTATTGATGCCCGTATATCACTGGCATCAAAATCCTTTTTATAGAAATCGCGAATTGTTTTCACCACGGCTTCCTTAAAAGCCTGCAGGTGAGTACCACCCTGTGTGGTATGCTGTCCATTTACAAACGAGTAATAGTCTTCGCCATACTGGTTTCCATGAGTTATGGCAACTTCAATATCCTCGCCTTTTAGATGAATAACCGGGTAAATCGGGTCGCTGTCCATCGTTTCGTGCAGCAGATCGAGCAAGCCGTTGCGAGAGTAATAACGTTCACCATTGAATAAAATGGTTAGACCGGCATTCAGGAAAGTATAATTTTTTAGCATCGACGACACATAGTCGTTGATGTAATGATAGGGTTTAAAGATTGATAAGTCGGGTCTGAATAAAACGTGTGTGCCGTTTTCCTCATCGGTTGGCACCACCTTCTCCTCACGTTTTTTTATTCCGGCCGAAAACTCAACTTCTTTCACCTCGCCATCGCGTATTGATCGAATTATAAAGCTTTCAGACAAGGCATTTACGGCTTTAATACCCACTCCGTTAAGACCTACCGATTTTTTAAAAACTTTTGAATCGTATTTGGCACCGGTATTCATTTTTGAAGCCACATCAACAAGTTTCCCAAGTGGGATACCTCGACCGAAATCCCGTATCGAAACCTCTTCGTCCGACACGTTAATTTCAATCTTTTTACCATTGCCCATCATAAATTCATCAATCGAATTATCGATCACTTCTTTCAGCAGCACGTAAATCCCATCATCGGCCTGCGAACCATCGCCAAGTTTACCGATATACATGCCCGGGCGACGACGGATATGTTCCTGCCATTCGAGTGTTTTTATCGATTCTTCATTGTAATTTGACTGTTCCTGCATATTTTTTTTGAAATTTGCACAAATATAACGAATTGACCATTTTTTGAAGAATGATTTTATCAACAAAATGGCAGTACATACAATATATAAAGCTTAATAACAACTAGTTAATAATTCTCATTTTTTTCATCAAAAATGTGGCATTCATCACCGAAGTTACCCCGTTGCGTAAACGATAATCGAAAAACATTTCGTTGTTGATAATTTCTATTTCAAAGCACATGTTTCGAATCACTTCAGGATAGTTTTTTTCCATATCAGTAAGCTTCAAGTCATGCGTGGCGATTATCACTTTTGCCTTTTGTGTAATAAGCCTCCGCACCAATTTTTGCGAACCGTTCAATTTATCAACCGAGTTGGTACCTTTCAGTAGTTCGTCGAGAATAATAAACAATTCACGCCCTTTATCCATTTCATCTAAAATAGCCTTAATTCGCTTCAGTTCAGCAAAAAAATACGATTCATCGTCGAACAACGAATCGGTAGTACGCATGTTCGAAAACACCTCAACAGGTTTATAACTCATCGAACGGGCACAAACCGGAGCACCACAAGCCCCCAAAACCATGTTAACACCCAATGTGCGCAGAAAGGTGCTCTTACCCGCCATATTGGCACCAGTAACAATCATAACAGCTGTTTGCGGCACAAAATCGAAATCGTTGTCAACACGTTTCCCCGGATGAATTAGCGGATGTCCTAACCGTGAAGCCCGAATCGAAAATTCACCTTCATGAAATTTGGGATAGGCATATTCGGGATGGTTAAATGCAAAATTTGCCAGCGATACCGATGCATCGGTAAATGCTATAGCATGTGCCCACCTGCTGTACTTTTCACGATTTCGGTTATGCCATTTTACTAGTCGGTATGTACTATTCAAATCCCAAAGGAAAAGAACATTTAGCAATACGCCTAAAAGTAAATTGTTGCGATTTTCGAAAGCCGAAACGATAGCACGTAAACGCGAAATTTCGTACGAGGGGTTGCCATCGTTTTTCAATGAGGCAATTAGCGAAGCCCCCTCTTTGTCTCTCCATTTGGCATTTTCGATATTAACAAACAGTTTTTCGTACTGCCCCAGCATTTGTTCACTTTTCCCGAAATGACTGTATGCATTTTGGATATTGCTTTTATTCAACATCCAGAACCCTGTTTGCAACAATGCTGAAATAATAAACAATGCTGAATTTCCATAAAATATCCAGAACAAAACGGATACAAGCGAGAGCAAATAGAGGAAATATTTAAGCGGAACAAAAAAACGAAATGGCTTTATTTGAAACGACTGCTCCGCCCAATTCTTGAAAATTTCACGTTCATCCTCTTTACCGGCAAACAGCATGCCTTGCGCCATAAACGACTGACGCCATTCTACTTCTTGCGTTAGTTCTTTAACGAATCCCTGTCTCTTAATGATTTTACTTTTGTCGGCCAATGGATTTAGAAATGTTTCAGCAAGAAATTTTTTACCCGAAATGGTTACGGTGCGATTTAAAAACTGAAATAACGAACCTTTACCAAATATATCCAAATCGTATGAATTGATGTGACCCGGATCAATAAATTCATCTCCTTGATCAAATACACTGAATTGGTGTTCCAATGCATCAATTTCATTTTTATTGATTTGCTCAACATTTTCTTCAAACTTTTTAGCAAGCTGTATTTTTTGATATCGTTTTACAGAAAACAGGAAAAGCACTAACATAAACAACGAAACGGCAATGCCAACATAAGAATTTATCGGAATTAACACAAAGGGCAATACCAACATACACAAAAAAGCGACAAGCCGTACCAACGATAAAATCTGCAAATGTTTTGCAAGCTTTTTTACTTTTAAAACAGCATTGTTGGCATAACGTTGATAAAGGGATAGAATATCGGACATTATAAACGGTTAAAAGTATTTTGGACCAAGCTTTGAGACTACGAGCAATGTTGCAACAATAAACACTAGGGCAACAATCAGCATATTAGCATGTTCAGCTTTCCAGCGACCGGCAACAACAATGCGCTTACGTTGGAAATGTTCGTCGAATATTTTCAGCAGCCAATAAACCCCCCATGCAATTAATACGCCTAAAATTGCACCGAAAAACACATCGAACGGATAATGTACGCCCACATAAATACGGGAATAAGAAGTGATTAAAGCCCAGAGCAACATTACGCCCCAAAGTCGTTTGCGCTGCGAAACAAATCCGGTTAAAACTGCCAATGCAAACGAATTGGCTGCATGAGACGAAACAAAACCATATTTACCTCCCGACTTTGTCGGGTTATGAACCTGTCCGGCTAAAGATGGTTCGTGGGTTGGTCGCAGGCGCTCCACCAAATCCTTAACCAAACCCGAAAGCTGGTCGCTAAGCACGATTAAAATTATAAAAAACAGAATAACCCAAATGCTTTGCATTTTATACTTACGCACAATAAGCAACAGCAGCAGAATATACAATGGATACCATGTTTCTTTACTTGTAAAAAATGCAAAGAAACGATCGAAAAAAGGAGATGCTGCTCCATTTAACGACAAAAAGAACTGGGTATCGATTTGATTGAGCCATTCAAACATAGGTACTACGAGTTTAAGATTTTCCAAATACTATCTTTAAGTTGTTGGATGTTAAATCCGGTGACCGAAGATATAAAAATATGGGGAATTTGCTTCAATTCGGTGCTAATTTCCGCCATAAGTTCATCATCGAGCATATCAGATTTTGTAATGGCCAACTGCCGCTGTTTATCCAATAACTCAGGGTTATACTCTTCCAATTCATGCAAAAGAATATTGTATTCTTTAAGGTGATTTTCACTGTCGGCCGGCACCATAAAAAGCAACATCGAGTTTCGTTCGATATGCCTTAAGAACCTCAATCCAAGCCCTTTCCCCTGATGTGCACCTTCGATAATGCCCGGAATATCTGCCATTACAAACGACTGGCTCTCGCGATGCCCTACAATACCGAGATTAGGGACAAGGGTAGTAAAAGGATAATCGGCTATTTTAGGTTTGGCAGCCGAAACAACCGACAACAGGGTTGATTTTCCGGAACTCGGGAAGCCAACCAGTCCAACATCGGCCAGTACTTTGAGTTCAAGGATGCACCACCCTTCCTGAAATTCTTCGCCCGGCTGGGCATAGCGCGGAGTTTGATTCGTTGACGATTTAAAATGTATGTTTCCTTGTCCGCCACGGCCACCATGCATTAAAATTTGCTCTTCGCCATCTTCTGTTATTTCAAAAAGTATGTCATTGGTTTCGGCATCGCGTACTACAGTTCCTAAAGGAACATCGAGAATTACATCTTCGCCATCGGCACCAAAGCTACCTTGCCGCCCACCCGAATCGCCATGACCGGCAAAAACATGCTTCTGAAATTTCAGGTGCAACAAGGTCCATTTTTGTGCATTGCCTTTTAATATTACATGGCCTCCACGACCACCATCGCCACCATCGGGTCCGCCTTTAGCCACATATTTTTCGCGCCGCAGGTGCGCCGATCCCGGCCCTCCATTGCCTGAACGGCAAAATATTTTTACGTAATCAACAAAATTGGTTTCTGCCATTATCGTTTATTAAAAATTTTTGCAAATGTACGAAAGATATTCACCCTAAAAGCTGCACGAACTCAAAAATCATTAATGCTTTGATTTAACATTTTGTTTCAATGGTATGGTAAATTGAAAAACAGATCCTATTCCGGGTTCTGATTCAACCCATATTTTACCTCCAAGCATCTCGACAATGCTTTGCG
>JAQICD010000106.1 GCA_027858715.1 Prolixibacteraceae bacterium | reverse complement strand
TCTCGTGGGACTAAAACATTTTCTTTTTCTTCAAAAATAATTTTCTTACCAGAAATTCTTTCTAATTTTTCTTTCAACAATGCTACCTCTAATTTCTTTTCTTTAATTGTTTTCATTTTGGTTGCCCTTAAATAATTTTTTTACTTTTTTTATTTCGTATAAAATTTTAATTCTTTTCCTTTCGTGTTCTTTTTGTAATTTTTGAACATATTCCATTAGCTCAAGAGAAGGTTCGTCAAAATAAGTTGTGTTTGTTTGCACTAGCATTGTTTTTTAAATATTTGTAAATATAGTTTTATTTTTATTTTTTTAATAAAAAAGTTCATAATGGTCACCTGTATTCCAAGCAATTGTCTGTAAAAATTCTTTTTGCTCGCTTGACAATGTCCCTATTCTATCTTTAATTACTCTTATTTCTATTGTATATTCATAATCAACTTTGGGTAGTGAGTTTTTAAATTTTTTCATTTTTTCCAAAAAGTTATTAAGGGTCTTTAAAGAAGCTCCTTGTACTTTTATAGTTTCTTTACTATTAGGTTCATAAGCTATTAACTTAACCAGCACTGGGTCGCTTATTTTTTCTATACCTTCTTTAAAGGTTATTTTCTTACCAGAAATTCTTTCTAGTTTTTCTTTCAATAACGCTACTTCTAATTTTTTTTCTTTAATTGTTTTCATTATATTAATTTTTTAAATTTACTATTTAATGTTATTCTTATTTCTTCAAAGTTTTCAATAAACCCTCCCGTGTCAATACCTCCTATTGCTGTTGTTTTTTTGTTTTGATGATAATGTAACTTATTTCCCGAAAACTGCCTATCTATTATAACAAGGATATTTTCGCCAAATATATCTTCTATAAAATTTAAAAATATTTCATGGTTTTTGTCACTTAATTTTTCCATTTCATTATTTAGGCCAAAAACCCATTCTGCCATTTTGTTACACCTTCCTAAACTAATAGCTTTATCTTTTTCTCCAATAGCAATTTCGCTAAACAATATTTTCTTACCAGAGATTCTTTCTAGTTTTTCTTTTAGCACCGCTACCTCTAATTTCTTTTCTTTAATTGTTTTCATTAATGTATTTTTACCAAACGCGATAATCAAACTTTTCTAATCCTTTTATTTTCCCTTCTTGGTTTTTGGAAATATAAATTTTTCCACCTACTTCTTTCAAATTACCTAAATCTGTTATAAAGATATTACTTAAATCTAAATTACCATTTACTTCTTTCAAATTACCTAAAGATTTTATAAGAGTGTTTTCTAACCATAAACTACCAGTTACTTTTTCTAAGTTACCTAAAGATTTTATAGGTGTATCATCTAAATCTAAATAACCATTTACTTTTTCTAAGTTACCTAAGTCTTCTAATTCAAATGGTAAATTAGATAAGTCTAAATCTCCATTATATACTTTTTGCTGAAGTAATTTATAAATTTTTTGTTTATGTTTTTCATCCCTATTATCTAAATTTCTAGGAACTAAAATATTTTCTTTTTCTTCAAAAGTAATTTTCTTACCAGAGATTCTTTCTAGTTTTTCTTTTAACAACGCTACTTCTAATTTTTTTTCTTTAATTGTTTTCATTTTACTTGTTTAATGTATTTTTACCAAACGCGATAATCAAGTTTTTCTAATCCTTTCATTTTTCCTTCTTGGCTTTTAGAAATGAAAATTTTTCCACCTACTTCTTTTAAATTACCTAAATCTGTTATAGGGGTGTTTTCTAACCATAAACTACCAGTTACTTTTTCTAAGTTACCTAAAGATTTTATAGGAGTGTTGTCTAAATATAAATTTCTGCCTACATATTTTAAGTTACCTAAATCTTTTATGGGTGTGTTTGCTAAATCTAAATAACCATTTACTTTTTCTAAATTACCTAAAGATTTTATAGAGGTATTTTTTAAATCTAAATAACCATTTACTTTTTCTAATTTACCTAAGTCTTCTAATTCAAATGGTAACTCAGATAAATCTAAATCTCCATCGTATATCTTTTGTTGAAGTAATTTGTAAATTTTCTGTTTATATTTTTCATCCCTGTTGTCTATTTGGTCTCGTGGGACTAAAACATTTTCTTTTTCTTCAAAAATAATTTTCTTACCAGAAATTCTTTCTAATTTTTCTTTCAACAATGCTACCTCTAATTTCTTTTCTTTAATTGTTTTCATTTT
>JAQICD010000029.1 GCA_027858715.1 Prolixibacteraceae bacterium | reverse complement strand
CTATCGGGGTCGAGGCTGGCCAGAAAGGCTTTGTCCTCGTTGTGTATGCGTTGTACCTCTTGTTCAATGGCATTTATAGGCGTTTTGTGCATGGCAAAAAGCGAGTCTGCCGAGTAAATTTTTTCGAGGTAAGCCCAGGCGCTCAAGGCTTGTTCGCGGCGGGGTTGTTCCGAGGCATATTGTCCGAACTGTTGGTTTTCTTTTCCTTTAAGAATTTCAATGCTTTCGGTCATGGCCGGCATTTTGCCTTTAACCTGAATGTTTTCGCCACTAATGATGAGTATAAACGGCTTTTCGTCTTCGGCAATAAGGTAGCCCATTCCGTAATCGTTGGGGGCGTATTGCAGGGTGAAATTCCCGTTATTGTCGCTTTGAGTGTGGTCAATCACATAAGTATCAAACCCGTTAAAGCCTTCGAGACGGATTTGATGGTTGGCAAGCATTGTGAAAGTACCAGAAATAGTACTTTGGCTATATGCAAATTGCGTTAGCAGACAAATAAGTATGCAAAGTTTAAAAGGTAGAAATTTCATACAATAGATCGTTAGATTTTAGACATGAGACAATAGACAAAAAATTGGTCGTTAAAAATACAAATAATCAGTTGATTGTTTAAATGGTTTTTTAATAGTTTGCCTTTTTCAAAACAATAATTCCTGTGGAATTCGCTTTGCGGTGTGCTTTGCTAAATTCCACAGGAGTTATAACTATTGTAATTGTTGGGTTAGTCTTTGATGCAACGTACAGAGTACCCGCGCGCCCTGTTGAATTTGTACGAATTAGAAGAATCGTGGAGGCTGAAGTTCCGGTAATGTGAGACGTTGCCACTTACGGTACTAGACCAATAGGAGCTGTTTTTTTCCGTATCGTAAATCGAACCAGGCATGGCGTAAGAGTTGCGGGAGCCTGCCATGGGCAATTTAAGCGGCGAAGCAAAGGCTCCGGCCGCTTTGCTACTGTTCCAGCTTTTGCACTCGGTGTCCCATTCGGCATTGGTAGGCAGGCGGTAACCGTTTGGGCAAGGGTTGTTTGTACCGTTTACGCCTTGCCATAGGTTAGTGTTTTGTGGTACGCGCCAATCGGAAGGAGAGTGTGATGTGATTATGAATTTTCCATGCCCAGGGGTGTCGCTGGTGCTAAGTGTTGTGGTAGCAGGGGAGTCGCGTTTTTCGTGCCCATCAGCAGCACGTCCCCACTGATATAGATCGCCGTAGGCTTCTTCGTCGGTACTGCTGGTGGCCACACGGCTAGCACCCAGATTGCGATCCATCCAAGTAAAGCCGGTTTTGGGGTTGGTAACATCCACTATGGCAGTTTGAGTGTCTTTTTCCCATGTTTCTGTTGTGAATGTAATTTGCTCTCCATAAGTTGTGCCCTTAATATTGGTGGCATAAGCACGAATATAGTATGTGGTGTTAGTTTGTAGCTCAGTAAGTTCGCTTGTCCAGTTGCCGGTGCCTGTGCCATTTGATATTTTGTTGTCGGCAATAGTTGGATTTCCGGTGGTATTCCAGCACACGCCGCGAGCGGTAATGCTTGCATCGCTTGATGATGTTACTTCGCCACCTGTTTTAGCCATCGTTTGTGATATATTTGTAACGCTTGTTGTTGTTACCGTAGGTAAGGTCGGCTCACCGGTAGTAAATACTATTTTATCGAGCCAGCCGCAATCTTGTCCGCTACTACTTGAATTCTCTTTTGCATAACACCACTTTAAAGTGTGGGTGCCTTCGGGTATTATATATTCTTTTAATGTCCAGTCAGCAGTACCCGAAATATCATCTTCCATGGTAGATCCAATGTAAAATTTTAGTTTGTTGTCACCACTTTCGGATGAAACCTTCCAATAAAAGCTCAAAAAGCCCGGGCCAGTTACAGTTGTCTCCAATGTGCTTTGTTGGCTGTCGTTAATTATGCCACTCTGAGCAGAACTGCCTGTATAATAGTAATCTTCTGTCTGTGCAAACCATTCGGTATTGCTACTCGTTGTAAAAGATAAATCGCAATTATCAAGTGCGTTACAAAGTAAAATATAGTCTAATGTTGTAAAGCTTATTTGCTCTCCATGGCTTGTTTCAATATTGTTTATGGCGTAGGCTCTTACATAGTAAGTCGTATTCAATTCAAGCCTGCTCAGCTCTGCGCTAAAACTTTCCGTTGTACCTTCAACTATAATTGTACTGTCGGCCTCGCCGGGGTTTTCGTTGGTGGCGCTCCAGTAAAAACCGCGTTCGGTAACGGGGTTTTCATTTGATGCCACTTCTCCGTTCAGCGTTGCCGAGTAGCTACCAATATTGGTTACTTCAAGCGTATTTACTTCTATTGAGTCGTCATCCTTTTTACATGCATTTAGCAGTAGTACTACCGATAGTAGTATCAGTGGGAAACCTGTTACTTTCATTTTCATTTGTTTTTAATTTACTGTTTGTTTTTAATTTCAATTTTTATTATTTTTATTTTTTCTATCTTTTATTGTTGTAGCATCAATTTGCTTATGCTTTAAAATGTTACGCATTTTTGATGAGTCGGAGATCGCTATACCCTGAGGGTAAATCCTTTCAATGTTTATTTTAATTTATACAGCAGCATGCTTTATTTTAAACCAATAGCATTTTTCAGGTCTAGTGCATAGCGTATGCCCACATAAAATTGTAGTGCGCCGGCTGATTGTTTTTCAATAGTATATGATTTGTATTTCATTGGCACATAGTACGAAACACCAAAATTTAAGATGCCCATTTGCACGCCAAATTCAGGCATTAAGCCCAATGAATATGATTTTTCATAACCAGCTTCAATTGCTTCGGTTGACATACCAATTCCGGCATGGTTAAATTGTGATAAACCGGTAGATAAGGCTATATATGGTGACACTTTCTTGTTGAAAAAATGATAATATCCCTTTATACCATACATTTCGAGAGAATATGCTCCTCCGTCTGACCCGTCGTCATCCACTTTTGCACCCATGATGATTGACCCATTATAGGTAAGACCCAGACCTAACTTTTCATCAAATTTTCCCATGTGATACAATAAATCTGCATTGTAGCAAAGTCCTACTCCGAATGATTGATCTTCAATATCCGTTCCATAAACACTCCCTTTAGGTATAGCTATGCCTCCCTGTGCTGAAATTGAAATTTTTTGTGCATTCAGATTTTGAATGCAAAACAACATACATAAACAAATTCCAAAAAATAATTTTTTCATAATTAATAATTTGATTTTTTAAATAATAATTAATACGCTGAATACATTTTTGCTATTGCAATTAAATCGCTTCTATTATCAATATCAATTTCTTTATTAGATAATTTTTGAGCCAGTTCTGGGCAATCAGCAAAGTATTCGGCTAATTTATTATGCATACTTCCAAATAGGGTGGGGGCAAAAACTTCAGCCACTTCATCGCCTGTTTTTTGCATTAGAATGTCGTTTTTGAAATATAATACTCTAATTTTAGGACATTCGTAAATGAGATAAGTAAACCTGAGATTTTTGTTGCCTTCAAATAAGGCAGGGTACAAAATTTCTTCGCCCGCAACTATTTTTTTTACTTCATCGGCACTTACATTTCCAATAAATTGGGTTGAATTTACAGCAGTCATTCGAATATGTCTGCCAAAACCTATTTCAACAATGTTGTCTGTTTTTTCATAAGTTGGTCTGAATTTATTAATATATCCATGTCCTTCCCATATCTTATTGTTATTGTAATATACCTTTATCTCCGATGGTTTTGAGTTAAGCGAATCGAGCAAGTATTGTTTTTGCTCTTCCTCAATACGTTTTGCTTCTTTCATCTTGGCAAGTTCAATACGCTCAGCATCGATTGTGTTTTTTGCTAAATATATTTCGCGTCGATTATTTATGATTTCAACTCGTTTTTCTATGTTTCCTTTCATGGTTCTACCTCCCCATCCAAGATTACTGAGCATTTCTAAATACTTTGGTAGTTTGTCAAATTCGTCAATTAGAATACTTAATTCAGCTGCATTTGATAATGCATAAATTTTATGGTTCTTTTTTTTAACCAAATCATGTTGTTCTTCGAAAAAAGTAATCATAGGAATAATTTCATCCCGATAGTCGATAAGCGTTTGAGTGGGACTCATATCATTACATAGTTGCTGAATGTGTTTTATGTTTTTTTCCCAGCCTTCTTCTTTAAATTTGCGACCGGGGCTATAGTAATAAAATGTGGTTGTTGTTTTATCTACATGATAATCGTGTTTTGATTGAAAATCGTTTATCGTAGCATTTATTGCTTTCAATACTGTGCTTTTAACAATTTTATCACGGTCGTTTTTCAGATAGGTTGCCCAGTGTTTTTTAGCTTCTGCCTCAGTTGAAAAGGAGTCGCCCTTTAATGAAGCCGATTTAAATACATAGAATTCCTTAATGATTTCCCATCCGTCGCGGTTTGTTATTTTCATTTTTACCGGAACGCTGCAAAAACCAACACCAAAAAAATAAGCTGATCCGCCTGCTCTTGAATCACGTTTAATTCCTTCGTTTTTTACCGCGGGGTTTTCAAACGATATGTGCACAGTATAATCAGTATCGGTTTCGCTGGTGTATTTCATGCTTTGGGTTTGGCTAAAGCGTTTTTCAATGTCGTCGAAAGTGTAGCCATGAGCTTCGATAACCCCAAGTCCTTGGACGTTAATTTTATAAACATTGTGCTCAAGAAGCACATAGGGGTAGCTTATTGTATTAATATACGACTTTGGATTTCGTACCATTTGGCTAAATGATAATACGCTTACTGTCAATAATAATAAAATAGTTGAGATTTTTTTCATTGTTTAGTTTTTAAGGTTTATAAAAAATTCAGTTTTGATTTATTTAATCATTGTTTTGTTTGTTTAAACTTTATTTCTTCAATTTTTATTAATCTTACTTTCATTCTAACTGTTGTTCTGTGACTCCAACTTGCGTATCCTTTTAAATGCTTCGCATTTTTTGGCGAGTTGGAATTAACTCCACTATGCTTCGTGATCTTCGATTTGCCACTCCCAATAGTTTGCCTTTCCCCAAACAATAACTCCTATTGAATTCGTTTTACGGTGTACTCCGCTAAATTCCACAGGAGTTAACCATTGTCAATTGTAGGGTTAGTCTTTAATGCAACGTACAGAGTAAGCTCTGGAACGGTAACGGCTGAAACTGGTAGTGCCGCTACGATCGAAGCATAATAATCCAGAATCTTCTAAACTAACCTTACTTGACCAATAATATCCGGCTGATCCTGCATCGAATAATTTACCATTGTAAAAGCCTCTTAAGCCAGCCGTGGGCAGTTTGAGTATTGAAGAGAAAGCTCCATTTTCATCTTGACTACTCCATGTATAACGTTCATCGTGCCATTCTTGCATAGTTGGTAACCGATAACCATTTGGACAAGGATTATT
>JAQICD010000164.1 GCA_027858715.1 Prolixibacteraceae bacterium | reverse complement strand
AGATCCCAGTTCATCGTATCGGGTACTTGTTGTACTTCCTCGGGGCGGTTTAAGCCTTGAGGCCAAATCGGACGATCGGTGAAAGCTTCAACTTTTGTTACTTCGCCAATTTCACCATTCTGAAGCCATTCGGTAGATAAAGCCACACCGTGCCCCGATGCACCTTGATTACCCATTTGTGTTGCAACACCATATTCATCGGCCAAACTAGTTAAGAGGCGCGATTCATATACGGTATGAGTCAGTGGTTTTTCAACGTAAACATGTTTACCCATCGTAATGGCATGGGCTGCAATTATAGCATGGGCATGGTCGGCTGTAGCAACCACAACAGCATCAATTGAATCGCCCATTTCATCAAACATTTTCCGCCAGTCCCAGTACTTCTTCGCTTTTGGAAAATAATCGAAAGTCCCCTGTGAATACCTCCAGTCAACATCGCACAGTGCTACCACGTTTTGACTTTCCATGGCTTTAAGAACGCCAAATCCCCGTCCGCCAATACCAACACCTGCAATATTAAGCTTATCGCTTGGAGCTGTTCTGCCCATGCCACCAATTACCGAACTGGGTAAAATTGTTAAACCGGCTGCCGCAAGGGCTGAATTCCCTAAAAAGCGGCGTCGGCTAATACCCGTTTTTTCCTTTTTTGTGTCCATAATATTTTGTTAAGTTATAAATCTATGTCGTAAGTTCGTTTTATACAATTTTTTCTTTATCTGCATCCCAATATACTTTTCGGTTTTCGCGATAAGCAATTGTTGCCATATGGGCTGTAACAGCCTCTTCAAATCCCTGGTCGATGTCACAGCTGGGCTGTTTGCCGGTCCGTATAGCGTTTAACCATTCTTTAATGTGCAGGTGGGTCGTATCAACCCGCTTACCCTGAACATAAGTATATAGTAACCCGCGACTTGCAAAATATTGCTCGGTTGGTGAAGTCACAGCATCAATGTTGTCTTTTCCCGGGATGTAGGTTATCATTGGTTTATCAGCACTCAGCAAGCCTTTATTCAATTGCTTCGAGTACCGGGTGGATTGCCTGTCGGGATATACCGTCAGTGCATTTTCCATCTCCATATTGGCATCGTGCCCCATTATTACTTTCCCCCTAAAGCGTTCACTTGCCAGCGTTGCGCTGTACATAAACGTCAAATCCCGTTCGGGATATTCAAAAACCGTCTGAAAAACATCAGGGACTTCACGGCCATCCTTGTAAAAATAAACACCTCCTGATGCTACCGCTGAATGTGGGATACCAAGCTTCATCACCTGGTTTATAGCATCGTATTCGTGTGTAAGCAAATCGCCTGAAAGACCTGTACCGTAATCCCACCAGCAACGCCATCTAAAAAAACGTTCCAGACTAAAAGGATGCGGCTTGGTAGGTTCTGTAAATTGCTTCCAGTCGATAGTGTGCGGACTGGCATCGGGATGAATATCATAAACCCAGGCTCCGTTCGGATCATTCCGGTTTGTACACACTTCAATCAGAGTTATCTTACCCAGTATATCTTTATCGATAATTTCTTTTGCCCTTTTATGACTTGCCGTTTGACGTCCCTGGTGCCCCAGTTGCATTACTACTCCGCTTTGTTTTATGGCGTCACGAAGTTCGTATACTTCTTCTATTGTACGGGTAAGTCCTTTTTCTACATACACATGTTTGCCGGCTTTTGCAGCTTCAATGACCATTTTAGCATGCCAGTGGTCGGGCGCTGCAATAATTACCGCATCCACATCGTCTGATTTTATAAGATCACTGTAACGCCTGTATCGCTTTGCCGAGACTCCTTTATATCCATCAGTACCACGCCTGTTAACATTAGATGCAGCTTTTAATGCTTCTTCTGCCCTTACGTCGAAAATATCACACACCGCTGTTATTTCGATATTCAGATCCTCCTGATCAACAAAATCTACATATCGCCTGTCGTTGGGATTTTTTTCTGCCGATTCAATCCATTCATCAATGGTACGGGGCTTGGCAAAACCTGCAGCACGCATCAGTTGTTCGCCCCGTATTCCGTACCCAATAATGCCAACCCGAATTGTTTTTCCTGATGATGGAGTTGAAATATATTCTACCGGCTTTTCACTAAAGTTAAGTCCCAATTCTGAAGTCACCGAATTACGCCTCAGGCGTTCGATGTTCCATTTTTTATAAGCACCATAACCAAATGCTCCCAGCACAGGAATTGTTGTAAAACCTTTTAAAACCTCCCTGCGGCTTATATTTTTTTTATCTTTTTTTGGTTCTTCCATAATTATTTTTTTCTAAAAAAGAATCGATCAATACCAACATTTGTACTTGTGGGGAACAGATACAAAAGAATTAAAATTAAAATAAAAATGATGTTTTTCCCAATCCACATTGCATTATCGGTAGCAGGTAACATATATTCAACTCCGATTAACGAAGGGTGTGATAAACTGAATAGAGCTGTTACAATAACGCCACAAACAATGGCAACTTTGGTAAACAAACCTAATATTAACCCCAACCCGATAGCGGTGAGTCCCCATTCATTTAAAGAGTCAACCACACTGAGCAATTCAGCATTCGATGCTAAACTCTTGAATAATGGAGCAAAAATGCCTTTTGAATCTAGCAAAAAGGCATACGATGACCAGTTTGGGTTCAAAATTTTTGACACCCCCTCGTATAAAAAATACCATCCAATAAGTACACGGGTAATTACCAGCATCCATAGCTGTAATCCAGAGTAATGATTATCTTTTTTTTCCACAATTAATTTATTTATATAGTTTTCAAATTCTTACAACTGTCTTCAAACGCATACTTTCATAAGCTTTTTCAATGACACGGATAATATTGAGCCCATCGTTTGCTGAAACGATTAATTGTTCAGTATCATTAATGGCATTCGCTACATTTTGGAAATACTTTTTGTAATCACCGTTTATTGTTTCAACTTTTTCCCGAACTACACTTCCATTTTTTTCCGTGTGAATCAACCCAAAATTTTCCTCGCTGTCTGCTCCCAGTTTGTCATTCGATGGTTTCATCCCGTTACGGAGATTCAACTCCTGCGGATCAAGACCGTGTTTTATAAACGAGCCCGAACGGCCGTGAATGATAAACCGTGGCCCTTGCTCACGAACCATTACACCGGCCTTAAGCACAATTTTTAATTCATTGTAATACAATTGAATATCAAAATAATCGTCTACTTTGCCATTTTGACGATGCACACCAATATCAGCAAATATTTCCTTTGGCATACCAAATAAACAAAGGGCCTGATCAATTAAATGCGGGCCTAAGTCGTATAAAATACCGTTCCCGGGCAGTTGTTCATTTTTCCAGGCTACACGATCGTGCTGTGGACGGTACCTGTCGAAATGTGATTCAAAATACACAACTTCGCCCAACTCTTTCGCTTCAATAATTTTCTTAACGGTGAGGAAATCACCATCCCACCTGCGATTTTGAAAGGGAGCCAATACCAAATTACGCTCACCAGCCAGTTTTAGTAACTGTTTGGCTTCGGTTGCCGTTACCGTGAAAGGTTTTTCAACTATTACATGCTTCCCTGCCAATAAAGCCTTTTTGGCATAATCGAAATGTGTATAATTAGGTGAAGCAACAACAA
>JAQICD010000142.1 GCA_027858715.1 Prolixibacteraceae bacterium | reverse complement strand
GGCAGGTTAGCTCAAGCCGGCAACAACGTAACATTTATTGCTCGCGGACAGCATCTTGAGGTTATTAAAGAAAACGGTCTTACGGTAAAAAGCATCAAAGACGATTTTGTAATTAAACCTGCAAATGTTTCAGACAACTACAATTCGGTTGCCGATGCCGATTTGGTGCTGGTTTGCACCAAGGCCTGGCAGGTGAAGGGAATTGCCGTCAAAATTGCTCCCATGCTAAATCACAAAGCAATGGTTATGCCGCTGCAAAATGGCATTCTGGCTGCCGATGAACTGTCCGAAACAATTCCCGAAAAGCAAATTGTCGGAGGTCTTTGCCGGGTTTTCAGCATGATTGAAAGCCCCGGCGTGATTGCACATAAAGGCATTGAACCCACGATTGTTTTTGGCGAGCGCGACAACGCTAAAACCGAACGGACTGCATTGCTCGACAAAACGCTCGAACAAGCTGGAATTACTCACGTTTGGGCCGATGATATGCAGTTAGAGCTGTGGAAAAAGTTTTTGATGATTTCTTCCAGTGCATTATTGGCTGTAACCAAAACAAATTATGGAGAGCTTCGTTCTATTCCGGAAACACGCCAATTGCTCGAAGAACTATATACCGAAATTTACAATATTGGAAAAGCTGCAGGTGTTAATTTACCCGATGACATTGTTGCCAAAACAATGAAAGCTATTGACAAGTTCCCGCCCGATTCGACTTCATCACTTACCCGCGATATTTGGGATGGCAAACCATCTGAAATCGAATACCAAAACGGCACAGTTGTTAAGCTTGGTAGTAAGCTTAATGTTCCAACTCCGATTAACCGTTTTGTTTATTTCTCCCTTATGCCTTCCGAAATGAAAGCCAGGGATTGATTTTGTTGATAATTTGTAACCGAAATGCTTATAACAAAATAGATTTTTCTATATTTGGCTTGTCCTTTTTTAAAATATCATAAACATCACAACCATGTTAGAAGCATTGATAAAAGAATCCCTCATTACCATTGGTGTTGGAATACTCGTAGCAATAATCATTTTACGCTCTTTATTTAAGAAAAGTATCGTATTTCGGATTGGCATTTTATGGACCACCAATATTTTCTTAATTGTTGTAAACACAAAAATTACCGAGAAATTTCCTGAGCAATACCCGCAATATATTTGTCTTCCGGTTGGATTGTTAATGACTTCATTTTTTGTTTATCTACTTTACCGACAAATTCAGAGCCGTGTAAAAAAGCCTTCGCAATACGTATTAGCAAATATTGAAAAGTTGGCTGATGGCGATCTTAGCATAGATGATACTGTTGCATTTTTTGATAAACGGGAAGATGAATTTTCGTTTCTGAACCGTTCTATAATGAATTTGGTTTATAAACTGAAAAACATTGTTAGGGAAATCAGAACAAATTCAGATAATCTTTCGATGAACAGTCTGCAGCTAAGCGCCAGTTCCGAAGACCTTTCGAGTGGAGCATCAAACCAGGCTGCATCAATTGAAGAGCTTTCGGCAACCACTGAGGAGATTGAAAGCATCCTTACTACCAGCATGGAACGGGCTACCCAGTCGGGCGAAATATCAAAAAAAACCGAACAAATTGTAACCAATTTTGCAAACAGCACTAAGGAAGTAATAAAAGTTCACGACCAGATTGTAGAAAAACTGTCAATTGTAAATAACATTGCTTTTCAAACCAATATTCTGGCACTCAATGCTACTATTGAGGCAGCTCAGGCAGGCGAACATGGACGGGGATTTGCAGTAGTGGCAGGCGAAGTTAAAAAGCTAGCCAACCAGATTAAGGAGCTTGCTACCGAAGTAATTGATATTTCAGGAAAAAGTCTTGAGCTAAGCAAAAAAGTTGATAATGAAATTTCAGAATTATTGCCACGAATCAGCGAGTCAACCGAAATGATGCAGGAAATTGCAGCTTCAAGCGTTGAACAAACAACCGGCATTTCTCAAGTTAATCAAACGGTGCAAAGCCTGAACGAAATAACTCAGCAAAATGCTGCATCATCGGAAGAAATGGCCGCCAGTGCTGAAGAACTAGCCTCTCAGGCTGAAGCATTGAATGAAACGGTTTCGTTTTTTAAAGTTGGCAATTAAGAAGCTTAAAACAATTATCCCCTTTCAAAAATCTTTTATACTTTTGTCACTCAAAATAAAGTATAAACCATCGACAGTTCGTAAACCTCCTGTCGTTAAATAAAACTAGGCATTATGATCGTAAT
>JAQICD010000154.1 GCA_027858715.1 Prolixibacteraceae bacterium | reverse complement strand
TTGCTCAAGTTGAGGGTTGTTGCTCAATATATAGCGGGTATCGGCATTCTCTATTTCAACAAGTTCTTTTGAGAAAAAGCTTAACTGTATTATTTCATCTTTTAGCAAAGCTCTAATTTAGCTATTGGATAATGCACTTATATAATAGATACCCTGTTTTTCTTCTTCATCCAGTACTTCAATATTTAATCTTATGCGCATGCCCCTATCACCAACTAATATAATACGCTCAGCATTAAATGACTCCTGGATAACGTGCAACTGCTCGTTAATGGTTTTATAATCATTTACGTTGCCTCATAAATGCATAAAAAACGCTACATCAACCATGAATATTGGAAACATTAAAATAAAACCCGTTAAAACCTTAATGTCGATAACACTGGTTTTGTAAATGCTAAATTTCAAAGACATTAAACGATTTTCGAAAATGATTTGGCAAACAATGATTCTTTTTTGACACGTTTTGATAGGTACACCGAAACCCTTTCATGCTAATTTTAAAACATGTTTTACAGACGTACAACAATTATCGCCATGGAACTCGATGAAGGCGTATTTTTATCATGGCGCATGCTGGGAACCGAACTCGCAGACATCGGTTTCAACATTTATCGTAACAGCACCAAAATAAACACCACCCCAATAACAACATCGACCAACTATGTTGACCATGAAGGGACAGTAGACGACAAATATCAGGTTACGACCATCATAAAGGAATAGTTATAAAACCGTATCATTGTAAAATTCCAAAACAAAAGAATGCAAACAGTATGAAACAGCTATTGAAACAGTAAGTTAGAACCTTAAAAGTCACATACTGATACGTTTTCTTGAAATATAGATTTAAATATAGATTTGATTAAAATGGTTAATATTAAAAGATTATCGATTATTATTTGTTTACAGCTCCTTAGTTTGCATGTATTTAGCCAAATGACTGATAAATGGGGAGATCAGAACGATAACTTCTATTACAATCCTGTGATTCCAGCCGATTATAGCGATTTAGATGCAATTAGAGTTGGAGACGACTTTTATGCAATATCTTCAACCATGCAGTTTTCTCCGGGAATGGTAGTTCTGCATTCCAAAGACCTTGTAAATTGGGAAATTATTGGTCATGTAGCCAACGACCTGACACGCATTTCACCTGAGTTAAACTGGGACAGGATGAATTGTTACGGCAAAGGAATTTGGGCTGGGTCCATAAAGTATTATAAAGGAAAGTTTTGGGTGTATTTCGGTACACCCGATGATGGATTCTTTATGAGTTCGGCTACTAATCCTGCAGGGCCCTGGGAGCCTTTACACAATCTATGGAACGTTGCAGGGTGGAACGATTGCTGTACCTTTTGTGATGACGATGGGCAACTCTATTTTATTGCAACAAACTTTGCCCTCGACCCTAAAACCAATAAAAAATATAACATACACTTGTTTAAATTAACCCCCGATGGCAAAAGCATTATTAAGGAGTCCGATTCCATTATTCACCAATCTCATGGCAGCGAAGCAAATAAGCTCTATAAAATTAACGGGTTGTATTATCATTACTTCAGCAGGGTTACCAATGAGGGCCGGGTTATAATGATGGAACGTTCGAAAAATATTTACGGGCCTTACGAAATAAAACAGTTAAACCATGTTGATAAGAAAAAAGACAGGGAACCTAACCAGGGAGGGTTAATTCAGCTCAAAACCGGGGAATGGTGGTTTTTTACCCATCATGGGTCCGGTAACCATTGGGAAGGGCGTGTTGCAAGTTTATTGCCGGTTACATGGGTCGATGGGTGGCCAATTATTGGTGAAGTGGGTACAGATACCATTGGAAACATGGTATGGTCAGCAAAAAAGCCCATAAAAAGTATAAGCGCACTCAAAATTCAAACCGACGATGATTTTAATGCATCGCAATTGGCCGTTCAATGGGAATGGAACTACCAGCCCCGTAAAGATAAATGGTCGCTTACCGAACGCAAAGGGTTTCTTCGTCTTCACGCATTTACCCCTATCAATCCCGATGATAGCAAAAAGGTTATTTTACGGGCAGGAAATACCATTACGCAGCGGAGTATGCGGACAACCAGCAATGAAGTAACTGTGAAAATTGACATTGAGAATATGGCTGATGGTCAATATGCCGGCATTACGCATTTTTCGACAATTAGTAATAGCCTGTTTGGCGTAAAACAGTCAAATGGAGTTAAGTCATTGACATACAGCAACAATGGAAAGGATACCACGGGCATTACAATTACAGGTAAGTCAATATGGCTGAAATCGACCTGGGGATACGAAGGAATTAGCAGTTATGCGTGTAGCCTCGATGGTAAAACATACATTCCGTTTGGTGATACTTACAAATTAACATGGGGCAGCTACCGTGGCGACCGGATTGGAATTTTTAGTTTTAACATCAGGGAAGATAAGGGTTTTGCAGATATTGATTGGTTTAAGTATCAATATTGAGTCTCCCCGAGGTAACCAACTTACGATTAAAAAAAAAGAAACAAATGAAGAATCGTAACTCAGAAATTAAAATTTATGCTGTTTTAGCAATTGTTTTCCTCTTTTCCGGATTTCATTCCTTTGCTCAACGACAAATGGAAATGTTGGACAGGGGCGTTGTTGCAGTTTGCGCACCCGGCGATTCAGCTTTTATCAGCTGGCGTTTACTGGGTACAGAACCCGACGAAATTGCATTTAATCTTTATCGTAAGAGTGGCAACGAAAAACCGGTCAGACTCAATAAAAAACCAATCACTGAAAGCACTAATTTTCAGGATGGAAAACCTGACTTCAGCAAGAATAATTCCTGGTTTGTAAAAGCAATCCTGAAAGGCAAGGAACAGGAAGCCAGTAAATCTTTCACAATAAAAGCCAATTCACCGGTTCAGCAATACATCAATCTTCCGTTAAAAACCCCGGAAGGATATGCACCAAACGATTGTTCTGTGGGCGATATCGATGGCGATGGCGAGTACGAAATTATTCTACACCAAACAGGCAGAGGCATTGACAATCCAAGGCCGGGAATTTCAGATATACCCATTTTTCAGGCTTATAAAATGAATGGAACTTTATTGTGGGAAATCAATTTAGGAAAGAATATTCGGGAAGGCGCTCATTATACACAATTTATGGTTTTTGATTTGGATGGAGACGGCATTGCTGAATTTGCCTGCAAAACTGCCGATGGAACAATCGATGGAAAAGGAACGGTGATTGGCGATTCAACCAAAGATTACCGAAATTTAGATAAAACCAGCGGTACATTTTATGGTAAAGTTCTGGATGGCCCGGAATATTTCACCATTTTCAGTGGAAAGACCGGTGAAGCTTTGGCTACAACCGATTATATTCCGAACCGCTATCCGCTTAACGGCTGGAATGGCCACGGTGGAAATGGTGGAAGTGATTCTACCGGAAATCGTGTTGATCGTTTACTTGCCTGTGTGGCTTATTTGGATGGAGTTCATCCGAGTGTGGTGATGTGCCGGGGTTATTATGGCCGCTCGGTACTCGCAGCCTGGGATTGGCGCGATGGAAAACTCACTTCACGTTGGGTGTTCGATAGCATGGATGGCGAAAATCCGTTCTCAGGACAGGGCAATCACAACCTGAGTGTAACCGATGTGGATGGAGACGGTAAGGATGAAATCATTTACGGTTCGATGGTGGTAAACGACGATGGCCAAGGATTATTTTCAACTGGTTTTCGACATGGTGATGCGATCCATGTTGGTAAGCTTGATCCGAATCGTCCGGGAGTTCAGGTTTTCGGCATTCATGAAATTGAAAATGGAACAACTGGTCCCGGAGTCGCTGTATATGACGCTAAAAACGGCGAAGTAATCTTCCAGGGTAATATGAATAAAGATGTTGGCCGTGGGGTAGCCGGAGATATTTACCCTGAAAATCCGGGTACCGAAATGTGGTGGTCAGGATCAAACGGCCTGTTTAATTTAAAAGGAGAACGACTTGGTGATGCGCCTCGTTCAACCAATTTCCTGATTTGGTGGGATGGTGATCTGAGTCGGGAATTACTGGATGGAAATCACATCGATAAATACAATGTTGGCAGGATTTTCACTGCCGAAGATTGTAGATCCAATAATGGCTCAAAGTCAACACCAGCTTTGAGTGCCGATTTATTTGGTGACTGGCGCGAGGAAGTCATCTTCCGGACTGCGGATAATCAGAATCTGAGGATTTATACCACAACAATTCCAACGAAACATCGTATTTATACCCTGATGCACGATTCTCAGTACCGGTTGGCAATCGCCTCACAAAATGTAGGTTATAACCAACCTCCAAATACCAGTTTTTTTCTGGGTACGGATATGAAGAAGGTGCCAAAGCCAACTATTGTTTTAGTAACGAAGAACTCTGATCTCAACTAATTTAGAAACAATGATAAAACTGAAATTAAGTCATCTACTCATCTTTTGTTTTGTATTTTTCCTGACGGTGAATCCTATTCAGGCTCAAACAGGTAAAGAAACTTCCCGAAAGGTTTTGAATTTTGATCAGGATTGGCGATTTCTGAAAGAGGATGCCAATGGAGCAGAAGTTCCTGCATTTGATGGGGTAATGGCCAATAGCGATGTCTGGATCAATGGATTTCATTTGGGGAAACGGCCTTATGGCTACATCAGTTTTAGCTACGACTTAACCGGACATTAAAGGCTCGTGGAAATTTTGAAGTTGCTATAAACTGGCAAAATAAGCAATTAAAAGAAGCTAAAATCACCTCATTAGCTGGTGGCCTATTAAAATCGAGAACGGCAACACCCATAAAAATTAAAGGAATAGCAGCTGAATCAGTAAAATCAGAGATGGGTTATATCACCAGCTTTCAAACTAAAAAAGGAAAAACGTATATCATCAATTAGCAAATGAAATACAAGTACAGCACAAGTCGAAGTAGAAAAGCGAAAATAAATATGCTCAAAGGGTAAAAATAAAAAATGTAAATCAAGTTAAATAATGAGAAATTCTTTGCAAAAAACACCAAAATACATAAGCATTATCTGCTTTTTCAGTTTGATTTCTGCGATGGCTGTTGCTCAACCTAACAACCAAAAACCCATAGAAAATAATGGTTTAAAGGGGGATTTAGGTGTACATGATCCGGTAATGATTAAGGGTGGGGATACCTATTACGTTTTTGGTACTGGGATATCAGTAAAAACATCAAAAGATAAAATCAATTGGACAAATGCGGCGGGTGTTTTTGCTAAGGATGCTCCTTTGCCATGGTGGAAAAATGATATTCCAGAGCATAATGGGCATATTTGGGCTCCGGACATTCACTATAGAAACGGCAAATATCATTTATATTATTCTGTTTCTGCTTGGATGAATTTTAATTCCAGTATCGGCTATGCCACTAACTCTACTTTGGATATTACAAATCCTGATTATAGGTGGGAAGATCACGGTCAGGTGATCAGTTTTAAAAATGGAGGAGAAGGTGTTAATGTGATAGATCCCAATGTCTTTGTGGATAAAAACGGAAAACTGTGGTTATTATATGGTTCTTATAAATCGGGATTGAGAATGGTTGAACTTAATCCTGAAACGGGTTTATTAAAGAATGAAAACCCAGAATTAATCAAATTAACTTCACATTTAGGGGAAGGTGTTTTCTTGATTAAAGGCCCAAATTACTATTATATTTTCGCTTCAAGAGGGAAATGCTGTGCTGGCATAAAAAGTACCTATCAAATTGTGATGGGTCGTTCTAAAAATATTGAAGGACCATATTTCAATAGAGAGGGAGAAAGTTGGATGGACGATAAATATAGCATTTTCTTAGAAGGGGATACCTCAGAACCAGGTAGAGGGCATAATGGTGTTTTTGCTGAAGGAGACAGCACTTTTGTGGTTTTCCATGCCTATACCCGTTCCCAAAATGGTCAGTCTCTGCTAAATATCAAACCATTATATATTACTGCTGATGAATGGCCATCTATTAATATCACAAAAAAACTTTTCAAAATAGATGATTTTGAAAAGAACGTTTTTCAAGGGAAATAAATAATAAAATAATCAATAAGAAAATTTACAAAGTGTATTTTTTGAAAAGTAATTTTATATCAAACAAAATAATTCTAAATGAAAAATATTTTAAATCGGTTATTAAGCTTAGCTTTTTTCGTTCTTATACCATCAATGACTTTTGCACAAGAAGCTAAAGAAATAAAAAATGATGTTCTTGGAGTCGTTTTTGAAGGTGGTTTTACCAATTTGCAGGAGGCTAGGGGAATTCTAGGGATACAATTTAAAAATGAATTGACAGATAATTGGTCTAAGGCTAATTTGATATTGCAAGCTTGTGATAATAAAGGAAGTACGATTAGTCAATCCACTTCGGTTGTAGATTTTGACAGTCTGAAAGAAGGCTATCAATTTATACCTGTTGAATGGCAAGTGGATTTGGCACAAGCCAATTTTTTACGAATTAAAATTACATCGAATACAGGGGGAAATCTACTGATAAAAGAGTTTAAGGAGGGAGCTTATAAAGGAATTCCTATATATCCAAACTGGATTACACACCAAGAATATGGGAATGGTACAGGTGTTATGAATCCGAAAAAAGTTCCTACTGGTATTGACCCCGCTGTTGTTAACACCAAGAGTCTTAATGTTAATTATCTATATGATGATTCTTATCAGGTTGGAAAACAAGAGAATCTGTTATGGTATAAAACTGGAGCTTATGACCCATCGGCTACTATTTATGACCGTGATGGAAAAGATTGGGAAGAACAAGCTTTACCTATAGGTAACGGCTATTTAGGCGCCATGCTTTTTGGGATGCCTGGAAAAGACCATATTCAGTTTAATGAAGAAAGCTTTTGGGCCGCAGGATATAGAGGAGTTCAGGAAAAAGTTCCTTCAGACTATGTAAACCGTAACATGAGTGAGGGTATTAATGGGTTTATGAATAGCGGTAATATTTTTGTCGATTTTAACCTACCTCAAAACCCCGATATCCTAAATTATTATAGGGACTTGGATTTAAGTACAGCCGTTTCATCTGTGCGTTATCAGTATAAAGGAGTTGATTATAAAAGAGAATATTTTGCTAGTTATCCTGCTCAAGTTATTGTTTTACGATATACAGCTGATGAAGCAAAAGCACTTAATTTTTCTGTAAAACCAGTATCGGCACATCCTGGAAATATTGAAGTTAATAATGGAGTGGTTACCATTACGGGGAAACTTAAAGATTCGGAACCTTATAAAGGTGGAGGGAATGCTATTTATAGTCAACCATCTGATTTGGAATATTGTACAAAGATAAAAGTACTCACGGATGATGGCGAAATTGTAGACCACTATGGTGCAATTGAAGTTAAAAATGCTAGCGGAGTAACCATTATAATTACTTCGGCAACAGATTATGATCCGAATGCCTTTGTCATTACTGCTACAGGAAATGTAAATATGGACATTCCTCAATTCAAGCACAAAGAAGGTTTAAAATATGCTATTCTAAAAGCAGAAAATCGATTGGCAAATACTTATGAAAAAACATATAATCAATTAAAAGAAGAACATATAGCCGATTATCAGCCGTTGTTTAATCGTGTAAAATTTAATTTAGGGAACAAGGGAAAATCTAAACCAACTCCTACCAATGAACGCGTTTCGGCCTATGGTTCTATTATAAAAGGAATAAAAGCGGGAGAGAAAATCACTTATTCAGTTGCCGAATATGAAAACTTAGATACTCACCTAGAGGAATTATTTTATCAATATGCGCGTTACTTGATGATTGCTTCCTCACGTGAAAATACACTACCAGCAACTCTTCAAGGAAAATGGAATCAATCGGTTGCTGAGATTTGGGGTTCAACTTATTGTATCAATATTAATTTAGAAATGAATTATTGGTTTGCGGGAGGAGCTAATCTTATTGAAAGTGGTAAAGCACTTGCAAACTGGATTGAAACACAAATTCCCTCGGGATCGTTGACGGCTCGTAATATGTATGATGCAACTACCGCAGCCTATCATTTAGATAAACAAAATAACATTGTTTTTGAACCTTCTAAAAATGAAGCAGTAGATGGAGTTTTTGTAATGCATACCAAACAATCCATTAATGGACAAACAGATTTAACTGGTTCGCTTAGTATTCAGTCTCCGGGGAATACTGCTTTTCTAATGTATAATATTTGGGATCTTTTTCAACGCAGTCAGGATAAGAAATGGTTAACTGATCAATTGTACCCTACATTACGTAAATCAGCTAATTTTTATGTCGCTTATTTAAATGGTCACAAAGTAAAATCAGATGATTTAGTACACTATCCGAAAGGGTATTTTTATACAACTGGTAAAGGAAGGTCACCAGAACACGGTCCTTATCAAACTGGAGTGAAATACGATTTGCAATTGATTGCTGGTCTTTTGGATTACAGTTTAGAGGCAGCCAAAATTTTAAACGTAGATATAAAAAAGCAACAGGTTTGGAATGAGTTAAGAGCTAATTTAGAAAAACCAATCGAACTTGGAACTGACGGTCAAATTAAAGAATGGAGTCAGGAAGTGAGTTATAATAAAAATCAAGCAGGAGAAAATCTAGGAGATCCTTTTCACAGGCATATTTCCCATTTGGTGGGATTGTATCCTGGTAATTTAATTAATCCAGAAACACCAGAATTCCAAAAAGGAGCACAAATTGTATTAGAAAACCGTGGTGATGATGCTACGGGATGGTCTATTGCTAATAAGTTTTTGTTATGGGCAAGTGTACAAAAAGGGGATAAGGCTTTAGAGTTATTGAGATACCAACTGGCTCAGCGTACCTATTCTAATTTGTTTGATTTTCATGCGCCTTTTCAAATAGATGGTAATTTTGGAGCAGCTGCTGGTATTCAAGAGTTGCTTTTGCAAAGTAGTGCAACCGATGTTTATCTTTTGCCCGCTTTGCCATCCGTCTGGAAAGAAGGAACTATTGAAGGTATTGTTGCAAAAAACGGAGCTCAAATAGCGATGTCTTGGAAAAATGGGAAACTTGAAACAGCTACTATTTTGAATGTAACAGGAAAAACGATTAATGTTAATTATGCTAATACAAAAAAAATCCAATTGGAAATTAATGGCAAATTAACAGTATTGAAATCGTCGGATGGCAAATTTAAATTACCAATTAGCAAACCAGGACAGCTATTCCAATTAAAGTTTTAAAGCGTTTTAGAGTTATATTATTGTAGAACTCAAAACTTAAAACCAACATTAAAAATCATGAAAATTTCTAAAAAAAAATCTGGGTTAATGTTAATTAATCAAATAACATATAGGAAATTTATCATTACCATCTTTGGTTTCTTAATGGTTGTATTTAGCAGTTGTGAAAAAGCTATAGAAACTGTAGAAGTACTTAGTCCTGATGAAAATATTACCTATAAAGTTGAAACCAAAAACGGTAAATTAACCTATTCTGTTTTTTCAAAAGATGGACAGATTATCGAAAAATCGGTATTGGGATTAAATGTCAATGGGCAGTCTATTTCATTAAATTCAGTAATTAAACGAATAGAAAATTACAAGTTAAATGAAACCTATCCATATAGAGGAGTACATAACACAGCGATTAATAATTTTAAAGCGGCAAAAATTTATGTTACATCTACAACAAGCACTTTTGTACTTGATGTGAAAGTCTTTAATGACGGAGTGGCATTTAGATATTTAATAGATAATATAGGTGATGCAGTGATCAATCAGGAATTTACCAATTTTGTATTACCAATTGGAAGTAAAGTTTGGTCGCAATCTAATAATAAACATTATGAAGCTCATTATACTGAAAAGTTAAGTGAAGAATTTAAAAAGGATGAAATTATAGGTCCGCCAGCAACCATTTTACTTCCTAACCTTAAAACTTATATTGCTATAACCGAGTCTGGTTTAACAGATTTTGCAGGCATGTCATTAATGGCAGATGGAAATAGAAGTTTTAAGGCAATGCTATCTGGGGATACTAAAAAAGTAGGGAATATATCTTCTCCATGGAGAATTATTGAAATAGGAAATGATTTAAATACCTTGGTAAACTGTGATATTATTGCCAACGTTTCTCCTAACTACGATAAAAATTTATTTCCAGATGGCTATGATACTGATTTGGGATGAAACCATTGTATTGCCACAAAGTAAAATTGGAGTACAGGTTGTTTATGCCAGAAGACATGGGAATGAATGGTTTTTAGCAGTAATGAACGGGATTCATGAAAAACAGACTTTATTAATAGACCTATCATTTTTAGGCAGGGGGCAGCACGTACTTCATGCCATAAAAGATGATGAAACAAAACAGGACTCAGGCATACCATACGATATTGAAGTAAACTCAAAATCTAACCTCACTGTTAACTTAAATCCAGAAGGAGGGTTTATCGGCAGATTTGAAAAAGTTATTGAATAATGAAGAATTCCATCATCAGAAAAGTGACAATTTTCTTAAGTGTGCTTTTTTTAATTTCATCAGTAAAAGCACAAACGCCAAAAGCGAATAGAATTTAAGAAATATAATCACTGACTATTACTAATTAAAACCACTAAAATGAAGACAAGAATCTATTCAAAACTTTATGTATTATCATTGCTTATAGTAATCTCCGTTCAGGTCAACGCGCAAGCAACGCAACGGAAACGGCCAGCTGAGTGGTCAAACCTGGTCGATGGAGGCCGGTTCATCGATCGCTTTCTCCTGATTCCCCCAACAGGAAAGCTTACATATGATACATGGGGAGCTGCAGGCGTCATCCCACGGTATGTGGATAATGGCATTGAAGACAAAGACTGGTCCTATTGGGGAGGAAAGATACTGGTGGACGACGATGGCAAATATCATCTTTTTGTCTGTCGTTGGCGGGAAGATTCGCCCAAGGGACATAGGGAATGGTCAAATTCAATTGTTGTTCATACGGTTTCAGATAATTCCATTGGCCCATATAAGGTGGTTGGAACAATCGGGAAAGGGCATAATCCGGAAGCTTTCAGGCTTAAAGATGGACGCTATGTCATCTATGTCATTAATGGCCGCTATGTAGCCAATGATATCAACGGCCCCTGGACTTATGGCAAGTTTGAATTCAATCCGAGGGACAGGCGAATCATTGAAGGGCTCTCCAATTTGTCCTTCGCACAGCGTGAAGATGGCTCTTATGTAATGATCTGCCGGGGTGGAGGGATATGGATTAGCAAAGACGGCATTTCACCGTATAACCAGCTTACCGATAAAAGGGTGTACCCTGATGTTGACGGACGTTTTGAAGACCCGGTCATTTGGCGGGACAATGTTCAGTATAATATGATCGTGAACGATTGGTTGGGTCGGATTGCGTATTACCTGCGTTCAAAGGATGGGATCCACTGGAAGGTTGATCCGGGGGAAGCCTATACTCCCGAAATCACAAAATACACGGATGGGACAAACGAGGACTGGTTCAAATACGAGCGGATCAAAATCCTTCAGGATGAATACGGAAGGGCTGTTCAGGCCAATTTTGCCGTAATTGATACGTTGAAAAGACAAGACAAGTCTAACGACAACCACAGCTCTAAAAACATAAGTATCCCGTTGAATAAAGGGGTTTTGATGACCATACTCAATCAGGACAAAATCGATGATCGTACAAAATCAATCCGGGTGAAAATTAAGGTTGAGAAAGACTTTGATCCACAAACCGCTATTGATATGAATTCTTTACGGTTTGGAGCATCTGAAGAAGTAAACTTTGGGCGTGGGAGCAAAGTCGTAAAAACCGAAAAGTTAGGTGATGACCTGATCGTAACCTTTGAAGGAGAAGGCAATGGATTAACGAAGGACAATTTCGCAGCGAAATTGATTGGCAAAACCAAGGATGGAGAATTGCTGTATGGCTATGCCCGGTTTCCATGGCTTGACTATTTAAAACCGGCACTTTCATCACTTTTGCCGGTATTGAAGAAAACCAGTTCGGGCTACCAGTTCGAGGTTGAAGTTCAGAATTTTGGGCAGGTAGCTTCCCAACCAAGTGCCATCAAAGTAGAACAAGTCTCAGATGGTAATAAGGAGATCGCATCTGGAAAAATACCCGCGCTCAAACCATTCGAAAAAACTACTGTAAAAATGAAATGCGATAAAATTCCTGATGAAAATAGTAATGTTAAAGTAATCCTTTATCCTGAGGGACAAGCACCGGAAACGTTAGAAGGGAAGCTGAAGAAAGTCAGTTAGTTTGAGAGGCCATTAATGGATATCTGACTTAATATGCAAAAAAGAATTAACCAGAAGCAGACAAAGGGAAACTTTTCGGGATGGATATCTGAAATTGAAAAATCGAAACAATAAAGAACTGCAACAGAACACAAAATATAACTTTAACTTTTTACCAATGAAAACCAATAGGACAAGCTTTCGAATTCTGATTTATGCACTGATCCTTCTGATGTTTACATTCGACAGTGTTTCCGGTCAAAAAACCGAACAGCAAGCTGGCTGGCCACAAATAACCAAAGAGTCGAAACCCTGGAGCCGCTGGTGGTGGATGGGAAATAGTGTCAATCCTTCTGACCTTAAAGTTACTATGGAAGCCTATTCCAAAGCGGGGCTGGGCGGACTGGAAATCACCCCTATCTATGGGGTACATGGATATGAAGACAAATTCATCAAGTTTCTTTCACCTGAATGGGTTGAGGAATTCAAATACACGCTTCAGGAAGGGAAACGCCTCGGCCTGGGGATTGATCTGGCGATGGCTTCTGGTTGGCCATTCGGAGGATTATGGGTCACACCCGAAGATGCCTGTAAATACATGAGCATTAAATCATATGCACTTAACGAAGGCGAACAACTTTCGGAGAAAGTTAACATGATACAAGAGACTATGCTCCGTTCAATCAGCCGCCGAAACCTCGATATTTCAGAATTAAAATACCCTGTCAGCGCCAACGAAGACAGCCTGCAAAACTGGGCAATTGATCAAATCCGTTACCCAAAAGCCATGCCCCTCCAAGCCCTGATGGCTTACTCAGATAAAGGTGAAACCATCAATCTTACATCGAAAGTTGATCCCGACGGAAAGCTAAATTGGAAAGCCCCTGAGGGTAAATGGAAATTGTATGCCGTTTTTGAAGGATGGCACGGGAAAATGGTTGAGCGCGCCGGGCCTGGTGGCGAAGGCGATGTTATCGATCATTTTTCGGCTAAAGCAATTGACAACTACCTGGAACATTTCACAAACACTTTTAAGGGTCATGATTTAAGCGGGTTGCGAGCTTATTTTAACGACTCGTATGAAGTTGACGATGCCCGTGGCGAATCAGACTTTACACCCTTAATGTTCGATGAATTTCAAAATCGGCGGGGCTATGATCTACGTAATTACCTGCCGGCGCTTATTGGCGAAGACACCAAAGAAAACAACAGCCGGGTTTTATGTGACTACCGACAAACCATTTCGGATCTGATACTTGAAAAATATACACAACGCTGGCACGATTGGGCAGCAAGTGACGGAAAAATCATCCGCAACCAGGCACACGGCGCGCCAGCCAATATTCTCGATTTGTATGCTGTTGCCGACATTCCTGAATCTGAAGGGCAAGATATTGTAAAAATAAAAACTGCTTCATCTGTGGCACATGTCATGGGTAAAAAATTGGCCTCTTCTGAGTCAGCAACCTGGCTGAAAGATCATTTCGAAGCTTCGCTTGCCGATGTAAAACAGGCGATTGACCTTTTCCTGCTGGCCGGAATTAACCATGTGTTCTACCACGGCACAACATTTTCGCCCCAAAACGCAACCTGGCCGGGCTGGATGTTTTATGCCGCCGTACATTTTGGGCCTACAAATACCTTCTGGGATGATTTTGGAACTTTGAACACTTATATTGCACGTTCACAATCGTTTTTACAGGCAGGCAAACCCGACAACGACATTCTTTTATACTATCCAATTTCAGACGAATATGCTATCCGTGGCCGCTCATTATTACTCCATTTCGATGGTGCTGCCAAAGGCTCTTCTGTTCGCGAAGCTGCGGAATATCTGTTTGGAAAGGGTTATGCGTTCGACTATATCTCCGATCGACAGATACTCAATTTGAAAAACGAATCAGGGAAAATCATTACTGGCGAAACAAGTTATCAAACTATTTTGCTTCCACCAGTTAAGCTGATACCGGTCGAAACTTTTCAAAAAGTTATTGAGTTGGCCAAAAACGGGGCAACTGTTTTGATGGAACAGCTTCCTGATGATGTTCCGGGACTGGGGAAATTGGATGAACGAAGGGGAAAATTTCATGAGCTTAAAAAATCACTGAAGTTTGAATCGTCAGCAGGAAATATTCAAATTTCAAAAGTTGGCAAAGGTCAAATCATGGTGGGCAACTTGCCCGATCTGCTTGAACAGGCTAAAATACGCAGGGAACCAATGTTCGACAAGGGCTTACAGTGCATCAGACGAATCGACAATAACATTACCTCATACTTTATTGCGAACCGCGGAACAGAATCAGTTGATGGAATGGTTGCACTTCAATCTAAAATAGGTTCCGCGGTTTTGTACAATCCGATGACCGGTGCATTTGGCAAAGCAAAAACAACTGCTTCCGATCGTTCAGGCGAAGTATATTTGCAGCTAAGTCCGGGTGAGAGTTGTCTCGTTCAGGTTTACGCTGAAAATGTTGATGCTCCGAAATATGCCTATGTAAAATCTTCAGGAGATAAAAATGCACTGAATGCCGATTGGACCCTGACTTTTGTGACTGGAGGGCCTGAACTTCCAAAACCTGTAAAAATTACGAAATTAGGATCATGGACTGAGCTTGCCGGCGATAGTTATAAAGCTTTCTCCGGAACTGCGGTTTACAAAACAAGCTTTACAAAACCTTCCGGAGATGCAAAAATCTATCGTCTCGATTTAGGCAAAGTTGCTTATAGTGCACGTGTTAAACTCAATGGCAAAGAACTTGCAACCGTAATCAGCGCCCCTTATGCTGTGGTTATTCCCGCATCGGATCTAAAGGAAGAAAACAGCCTTGAAATTTCAGTATCCAATCTGATGGGAAACCGTGTAGCCGACATGGAACGTAAGGGAGAACCCTATAAGATTTTTTACAACACGAATTTCCCGGCACACGATAGGGGCAACCGGGGTACTGACGGTATGTTTACAACCCTGGGTTGGGAACCACAGGTGTCAGGCTTATTGGGACCAGTATCATTGACACCATTAATCCCGATTAACCTTCAATAGAGTTAGAATTTTTAAAATATGACATTCTGGAAGTGAACAATTTGCTTTTAAACTATGAGAAAAAAGGCTATTTCACAAACACCCATTTATATTCGCATTTTGCAAGCGATAAAGACATGATGCGTCCTGAATTTACAAACGATGGGGTACATTTAAGCGAAACAGGTTACGAAAAATGGATATCTTTGGAAAAAAACATTATAAGCACAATCATTAAAAGAGTAAAAATTTAAGTTCTTAACAAAATAAGAAAAGGGGTAAGGATGAAAAATTTAACAATGCTGCTTATCATTTTAGCAACAGCTTTTATGGCAAGCGCACAACAACAAATGGAGCATCGCCTGGCAGAACATTGTCAGCATTACTAGAGATGAAATAAAAGTTTGTTTGTATATTGTTACATAAATTTCTTTAACTATGAAAACAATAATCAGCGTATTGGCACTCACAATTTGCATGGGCAGTTTGTGGGCTCAGGACAGGGTAACAGGTAAAAACTTTGCATCACGCTCCGAAGTCCTGGCCCAAAATGGCATGGTAGCAACCAGTCACCCTTTAGCCACCCAAATTGGTATTGATATTTTAAAGCAAGGTGGAAACGCTATAGA
>JAQICD010000026.1 GCA_027858715.1 Prolixibacteraceae bacterium | reverse complement strand
TCCCTTATGCGCGAGGGTAACGCCTTGAAGCATTAGCAAGTGGCAAGCTGGTTTACCGTGAGGTATGCAGTGAAGGAAGCCAACCGGCAAAAGTCTGTACTGACGAACAGGTATTACAGGATTAGTATGCCCTGTAAGGCGCATATGAGGCATGACTGTTTGGGTAAGCAAGCACATAGTTGTAAAGCCCAAAGAACACCAAACGGACGGTTATGTAGATGCGACAGTGATAGGCTAAAGGATAATGCTCTTACCAGGGGATAGCTTCACCACCACGAGCTGGGACATTGGAGCAGTCAGCAGAGGTCATAGTAGGTGAGGATGCTACCGATCTACCGTATTAAATGGAAGGAAAATTGCGGCGTACTAGCGAACTGTATTAGCTGGGTTTCCCAACACAAGAAGTAGGCACTGAAGGACCGAACCCTTTAACGCTACCGATTTATAATGGAGGTCTATTAGCCTTTGGGTTTAATACCAGCCATTACGAAAATGGTAGCAGGAAACAACGACTTGAATTTCTTATTCAGAAGAATGAAAGAAGAATTGATTGAGCAGGTTTTGCAAAATGCTAACCTAACGATGGCTTGTCAGGAGGTCATAAGTAACAAGGGAGCAGGGGGAGTTGATGGCATGCAGGTCGAGGAACTAAAACAGTATCTCGACCAAGACCGCCAAAGACTCACCCAACAAATTCGTAATTGCCAATACCATGCACAACCTATAAGGGGCAAAGAAATTCCCAAAGGGAATGGAAAATTGCGCCTGTTAGGTATTCCTACGGTTGTAGAAAGGATGTTGCAGCAAGCGGTATTGCGAGTTATCTCCCTAGAATACGAAATGGTTTTCTCCAACTACAGTTATGGATTTCGGCCCAAGCGAAATATAATACAAGCAACAAGTAAATCGCTCAATTACATAAATTCAGGCTACCAACACATCGTGGAGATAGATCTGAAACAATTCTTCGACAAAATTGACCACAAGCTGCTTTTGCAACTGTTGTACAGGAAAATTAAATGCAAGGCCACCATGTGTTTGATTCGTCGTTGGTTGAGAGCCCCACTTGAAAAGGATGGAAAGCTCATCAAGCGTAGAATCGGAATACCGCAGGGAAGCCCTATAAGTCCATTGCTGGCCAATATCGTATTGCACGAGTTGGACATAGAAATGGAGAAACGTAACCTGCGATTTGTGCGCTATGCCGATGATTTCAGTATTTACTGCAAAACAAAAGCAGAAGCACGAAAAACGGGAAACGCCATTTATATATTTCTGAGGGATAAACTCAAATTACCCATCAACAAAGCGAAGAGCGGCATACGTCGACCGGTTCAATTTCAAATTCTGGGCTTCAGTTTTGTACCTATTTACAAGAAAGGAGTAAAAGGAAAGTATCAGTTGGTTATTACCGCAAGTAAATGGAATGTTTTCAAAGCAAAACTGAAAGAGATCACCCGAAAAACCAAGCCAAAGAGCTTTGACCAACGCATATGCGAACTCAATAGGTACGTAAACGGCTGGATTGAAAGCCGTAAATATGCCAATATCAAAGCAAAACTTAACGAGCTGGACGGGTGGTTACGAAACCGGTTACGGTACTGCATCTGGCACCATTGGAAGAAGCCCGAGCGAAAAAGGAAAAACCTTATTCGTCTTGGTGTTGAAGCCGGTCAAGCCTATGCATGGAGTAGGAGCAACATGGGTGGATGGGCAATAGCCCAAAGCCCAATATTAGGCACTACCATCACCGTTAACCGCTTCAAGCAACGAGGGTACATACCTTTATCAACGGTTTATGCAAAGAAAACCGCTTCCCTTGCAAATAATCCCCAGTTTCCCTTGTTTTAGGGAACCGCCGTATACGAGACCCGTACGTACGGTGGTGTGAGAGGCTCTCCGATAGGCTAATAGCCTATCGGCGGCCTACTCGATTGAACTAAATCCCTACGGGATAGCTCTTTTCAAAAGTAGCATAAATCTTTTTAGTCTCCCATCGTTATAACTGTATTATTCACTTAAAAACAATACAGTTATGAGAAAGAAAACAAGCTTAACTATTGTAGAGCAAGCTATGGTTCTTGTTCCTGATTTTAAGAGCATTGCCTTAAAGTTAGAGCATCAGGTGGTTCTTCGTGGCCAAAGCACAAGTACGCTGAACAATTACATCAGGCGCATAGCCCTGTTTGTCATTCGTTTTGAAAGATTACCTGAACACGTCAGCGAAGATGAAATCAATGAGTATCTGGTAGCTTTGGCACGCGACCCCATGGCGCCTTCGCGCAGCAGTTTCAAACACATGGTTTACGGCCTTAGGTATTACTACCGTTTGTTGGGCATGAACAAAAAGGCCATTGCTTTGCCCTCACTAAAGCAGGATACAAAATTGCCGGTTGTCTTGAACTACCAGGAGTTGAAAATGCTGTTTGCGGCACCAACGCTACTCAAGCACCGGATAATCCTCACGCTGATCTATTCAGCCGGATTGCGGGGGCAGGAGGTCATTAATCTGAAGATATCTGATATTGACTTTGAGCGCATGGTCATCCATATCCGTCAGAGCAAATTCAAGAAAGACCGCATTGTTCCTTTGTCTTCCACCATGGCCATAGGGCTCAGGAAATATATCGGAGCAGAGCATCCTCACATTTGGTTATTCAACGGCAAAGAGCCTGATGGGCGATACAGCGTTAGAGGTTTATCCTGGGTCATGCGCGAAACCTTAAAAAAGACCACTATCACCAAAAATGTCAACCTCCATTCCTTACGCCACACCTACGCGACACATTTGTTGGAACAGGGACTAAACATTGTAACGCTTAAGGACCTTCTTGGCCATGCCGATATCACTACTACCATGATTTATCTGCACGTAGCCCAGTGCCAGCACATCAACCCCCACAGCCCTTTAGATACACTTTATGGAAAAGCACTGCAAAAACAAGCATGAGTTGGCTCACATTGTCCGCCAATTTGGAAAATGTTTGTTGCAGAGCGGTGAGCTATCGCCCAAGCAGATCAAGGTGCTGTACAACATTGTCCAGTGCCGCACGGCGGCTTTGGGTGGGCACGAGCAAGTGTGTGAAGATTGCGGCGTCCTACAC
>JAQICD010000252.1 GCA_027858715.1 Prolixibacteraceae bacterium | reverse complement strand
ATAAAAATACAAAGCATAAATAACGAAACTGCCGTGTTGAAGTTCAATAAAAGATAGTTGAAACACACGATAACTGATTAAATAAAAAAAGCGAATCTTTATGGTTCGCTTTTTTTATTACTATTTGTTAAATATCACCAAGCCATTGGTGTTTTGCCATTTTCTTTAAGGTAGTTATTCGCTTTACTGAAATGATGATTGCCAAAGAATCCGCGCGAAGCAGAAAGTGGAGAGGGATGTACTGATTCCAAAACAAGATGTTTTGTTCTATCAATGACCAGTCCTTTACGGTGAGCATATGCGCCCCAAAGCAAAAAAACTACATTCTCATTTTGTTCAGATACTGCTTTTATCGCTGCATCGGTAAAACGTTCCCAACCTTTGTTCTGATGCGAAGCGGCCTGACGAGCACGAACAGTTAGTGTAGCATTTAGTAGAAGCACGCCTTGTTTTGCCCATCGTGATAAATCACCACTTTGGGGTATGGGTTTACCTAAATCACTATTAATTTCTTTGAAAATATTTCGTAATGAAGGAGGGAATTGCACTCCGTCGCGTACCGAAAAACATAACCCATGTGCTTGCCCTGGTCCATGATATGGATCTTGCCCAATAATTACGACTTTTACTTTATTGAAGGGACATAAATCTAATGCATTGAATATCTCTTTTGACGGCGGAAATATTTGTTTGGTTTCATATTCGTTCCTTACAAAATTTGCCAGTTGCTCAAAATAAGGTTGCTTAAATTCGTTGGAGAGTACTATCTCCCAGCTATTGTCTATTCTTACGTCCATAGATAATCAGATATTACATCATTTTCCATCCAAACAACAGTGAATTTTATATAAAGCAACTAAAAAAAAGTCAAAACTACATGTTGACCTGTGATTTCGGTTTTTTTTTTGCGAACCTACTATCTATTACACAAATTCATCGCCTTTTGATATTCGAATATCATTTACAAATTGCCGTATATGTTGTTCGTCTTCTTTTCGACAAATCATTAAGGTATTATCAGACTCTGCAACAATAAAACCATCCAGACCTTGAACAACAACCAATTTATCTTTACTAACATTTACAATGCTGTTGTTGGTATCGTAAACCTTAATATTATCACCGTTCATTGCATTGCCATTTTCGTCTTTATCTGAGTTGTCCCATAATGAACCCCAAGTTCCAAGATCGCTCCATCCAAAATCGGCACATAAAACATAAACATTAGAGGCTTTCTCCATTATTCCGTAATCGATAGAAATATTGGGACATTCTGAATAGGTTTTATTCAAAAAGGCATCTTCTTCGTTTGTATAATAATACTTTGCACCTTTTGCAAAAAGTTCGTTAACATCAGAAAGATACGATTCAAACGAAGTTAATATTGATTTTAATGACCAAAGGAAAATACCCGAATTCCAGAAAAATTCACCAGTATCTAAAAAAACTTTAGCCATTTTTATATCGGGTTTTTCGGTGAAGGTTTTCACCTTATGCAAATTATCAACGCCATCAAATTTCACCTTGTCGTTGATTTGAATGTAGCCATATCCTGTTTCGGGTCGACTTGGTTTTATGCCTAATGTTAGTAGCGCATCGTTTTGATTTACAAAGCCGAGACCATTTTTTAGCTGTAGGATAAAATCATCTTCTTTAGCTATTAAATGATCAGATGGGGCAACAATAATATTAGCATTGGGATTTTTGCAGGCTATTTTGTGCGATGCATAAGCAATACACGGAGCTGTATTCCTTCGCAAGGGTTCACATAAGACCTGTTCACTATTAAGGTCAGGCAATTGTTCTAAAACCAAATCTTTATAAATATAATTTGTTACAATAAGAAAATTCTCCGAAGGACAAACCTTCAATAGCCTGCGATATGTTTGTTGTATTAATGTTTCTCCTGTACCCAGGATATCTAAAAATTGTTTGGGCCGAGAAGTTTTACTTAATGGCCAGAAACGGCTCCCAATACCGCCAGCCATGATTACACAATACGTATTATTCATTCGTTCAAATTTTTAAATTGGCAAATAAATATAACCATTTTTAATAACCCTTGCAGGAAACATCTAAGTTATAATTTTATTTATCAGATTCAGAAAAATAATCAAGCACCATTTGTGAATTGGTAAGATCAAACTGTTTATCCAACACAGAAAGCGTATAACCCTCAATTACAACAACTTTAAATGTATAAAGACCAGTAGGTGCCTCGGTGCTGTTTACTCCATTGTCAACCCACCTTAAAGTGATATCAATTTCACTAATATAAGCATCAAAATCGATATATTCGGTTATGTTATTATCCAACCACGTATATGGTAACTGATTAAAACTTTTGTATTCACTGGCTTCATCTCTAAACATATAAACCAACACAGCGCCCTCGTAGTAAATATCCTCGGTTATTTCAGGCACAATTAAAGTGGTTACATAACCATTCTCATCGCCCACCCAATCATTAGGCTCAATGTCGTAAATAGCAACACCAACATTTGCATCCCGACCGTCTCTTCCATCAAAACCATTCATGCCGTCATCGCCCTTATGGCCAACACAACTGTATATTATTACACAAAAAAGAAGAGCCGTTAAATTAAATATCCGTTTCATAGCATGATTATTATAGCACAAAAATAATAATATTTTAGAATTCACCATATAAAATAAAAAAAGCTGCAAGTTGAGTTGCAGCCTTTTATTTTATATTCAATTTTTTAGTTTCATTTAGTAATACAAGAAACGTTTAATTTTCTTAGTAGCGGTTTTTTCAAATGGTGTTTCATGCGGAATAACCACCTGAACACGTGAAAATTTATTAATCCGAGAATTTACAAACTCCTGTAATTCTTTAGTCAGATCTTCAATTCGCTTATCTACATATTGACCAGCCTGTTCTTTCAAATCCCGGTATTTTACTTCAATCTCTTCCATATTAAAATAAACCATTGCGACCAAACGTCCTTTTTTCTCAACAACAACCGACTCAACAACATGTTTAAACCGATTTATAATTGCTTCAATTTCTTCGGGATAAATATTTTCACCACTGGCACTAACGATCATATTCTTCAGTCGGCCTTTAATGAATAAGTAGCCCGATTTATCAAATGCGCCCAAATCACCAGTTTTAAACCAACCATCATCAGTTAAAACTTCGCGTGTAAGCTCTGGCTCTTTGTAATACCCCTTCATTATATTGTCGCCTTTTGCCCATATTTCACCCTGACCGGTTACTGGATCAGGATCATTAATTTTCAAGGTTACACCTTCGACGGCAGGCCCGGTTGACTGAAATTTACCTTTATAAGAATCGAAACCTGCGAGTAAGGGTGAAGTTTCTGTTAGTCCATATCCTATCGCATATGGGAACTTGGCTTCAATCAGAAATTTCTCTACCGATGGGTCGAGTTTAGCACCACCTATACCGAAAAATTTGAGGTGACCGCCAAAAGTTGCGTATAGTTTTTTACCGGCAACGAGATTTAACAACTTACGAGTTGGTGGAAATTTGTACAATACCCGGGTAATGGCCTTACTATTAATTTCTTTCAATACCTTTCCCTTGTAAACCTTCTCAATAATCAGTGGAACCGACAACATTATCGTAGGCTTAACCTGTTTTAAGGCTGGCAGTAAAACCGATGGAATTGGTGGTTTTCTCAAGTAATTAACATAAGAGCCACACGAAAATGGCAAAATAAAAGCAATTGTATTCTCGTAGGTATGAGATAAGGGCAACAACGACAACAGTCTGTCGGAAGTGTCCATAGGATGAATTTTACCTGATTTCTCGGCAGTAAAAGCCAGATTCTTATGCGAAAGCATAACACCTTTAGATTTACCGGTTGTTCCCGATGTATAAATAATTGATGCTAAGTCGTCTTCTTCGATATCGACAGAACTCACATCATATTCAATATTTGCTACCGGCTTCAACTTTGCAATGTCATCAGGGAAGTTGTCACTTTCAATTATTGACAAATTATCTATCATAACTGAAAATTGCAAATTGCTCAACAACGAAGGTTTAAGTTTCCGGAATAATGCTTCGGAAACAAAAATGGCTTTTGCCTCTGAGTGGTTGATAATATTTTCAACTTCATCCTCGTGAAAATCGGGCAATAAAGGTACTGCAACAGCCCCAATGGTTACAATTGCAAAATATGCAACGCCCCAGTTAGGCTGATTCTCGCTATACAAACCTATTTTATCGCCTTTTGATATACCTTGTTGCTGAAGATATGCTGCAACTTTTTCGACATGGTTTTTAACCTGACTAAAAGTTAATGGATCTTCTCCTGCAAACCCTAATGACGAATATTTACTATTTTTTTCAACAGAATTGTAAAATAGACTCTTTAGTGTTTTGATTGTCATTTAATCCTCCCCTATAAAATAATTATAATCAAAGAAAAGAATAATATATGAATATATTTGGACTTAAGTCACACAATTGTCTTAAAATAGGTTAATTTGCTATAATCCTTAACATTACATTCTCAACCAAATTGAAATTTTGAGATTTAAAGTCGAAAATTATTCTTTAAATACTAAATTTGCCAATAACCACATTCACTATGGAAGCAAATGAATAAGCAAGAACTCATATCTTTTTTGAAAAAGTGTAATAGCTCGTTTTAACGGGTTATTTTATCGCAAAAACGAAACGACAGGAGAGTAAAATATATGTTCCAAATATTTTTCTTATTTTCGCCCCTTCACAAAATACAATCATGGATTTTACCGGAAAAACATTTTGGATAACAGGCGCAGCCTCGGGAATGGGTAAAGCTCTCTGTGCCGAACTTGCACGATTTAATGTTCGACTAATCATTTCCGACAGAGATAAAGAAGGGCTTGAGAAGACAGTAAAGACAATTGAATCATCAGGCAGTACTGTACGTATTGAGGTACTCGATATGGCTGATACACCTTCGATTATGAAAACTGCGAACAAGGTAATTAACGATGGTGAAAAAATTGCTGGATTATATCAGTTTGCCGGAATTAGTCAGCGTTCGCTTGTTGTGGAAACACCGATAGACAACGACAGGAAAATTATGGAAATTAATTTTTTTGGTGTAGTTGCATTAACCAAAGCAATTTTGCCTCATATGATTGAAAATGGAGGAGGTCAACTGGTAGCAACATCAAGTCTGGTTGGAAAATTCGGTTTCCCGTACCGTTCGGCATACGCCTCATCAAAACATGCACTGTTTGGTTTTTTCGAAAGTTTAATGGCCGAAAACAAGAAAAACAACATAAAAGTCAGCTTGTTGATACCCGGCAGAGTGCAAACCAACATTTCGAAATTTGCGCTCAAGAAAGACGGAAGCGAACATGGTAAAATCGATCCAGGACAGGCAAAAGGTATTAGCGCCGAAAAAGCAGCGCGCATTATTTATAAAGGATTAAAAAAGGAAAAAAAAGAAATTTGGGTTGGTGGAAGCGAAATGCTGATGCTTCATATCCGAAGATTTTTTCCGGCTATATATTATTACATGGCGTCACGTTTAAAAGCCATGTAACAAATGAATTTACAAAATGACCTTACAGTAAAATCAAATGAAGGTATTATGACAAAGCAGATTAATGGTATTCAGCAACTTGGTGTTGGCGTTGTTAACCTTGAAGAAAGCTTCAACTGGTTCAACAAGAACTTCGGCATGGATATAATGGTATTCAACGAAAAAGCCGTAGCTGAGCTAATGCTTCCCCATACCGAAGGCGAAAAACGCGAAAGACATGCAATATTAGCACTCAACATGCAAGGCGGTGGTGGATTTGAAATATGGCAACATACAGGCAAATCACCAGCAACTCCCGGGTTTGAAATTCGAATTGGAGATCTTGGAATTGCTGTCGGAAAATTAAAAACAGCAAACATTAAAAAAGCATACGACCACTTTAGTGTAAACGAAGATGTAAATTTACTTACAAAAATTAATAAAGATCCTGCCGGAACACCTCACTTTTACATGAAAGATCCCTACAACAATATATGGGAGTTTGTTCAATCACCGTTGATTTTCAAAAAGACCAAAGCCAACAACGGAGGCATATTGGGTTGCACCATTGGTGTAAAAAATATTGATGAAAGCTTAAAAGTTTACCACAACATTTTAGAATATGATGAGGTTGTTTACGACATCACCGACACTTTTGATGACTTCCAGGGTATTCCAGGCTCTCAAAATTCATTTCGTCGGGTTTTGCTCCGCCACTCAGAACCTCGCAAAGGAGCTTTCAGCCCTATTTTCGGCAGTAGTGAAATTGAACTGATACAAGTAACCGATCGCGAACCGATAAATATTTTCAAGAATCGGATATGGGGCGATCCGGGTTTTATTCACTTATGCTTCGACATAAACGATATGGACAGTATTCGCAAAGAAGTAAAACAAAAGGGATTTCCGTTTACTGTTGACAGTTCAACCCAAAGTGATTCTTTTGATATGGGCGAAGCTGCAGGCAATTTCTCATACATACAGGCTCCCGAGGGAACGCTTATCGAGTTTGTTGAAACCCACAAAGTACCCTTAGTTAAAAAGCTGGGGATATATCTTAAATTAAGAAACAGAAAGCCAGGTAAACCTCTGCCAACCTGGATGTTAAACATGTTTAGCTTGAAGAGAGTGAAGATTTAATAAAATATAATAAAGAACAGAAAAGGCTGCTACCTCAATAGTAACAGCCTTTTATTTTTTCACCTAAGTATTATTGCTTAATCTATTTAACCTTTTTAACGATCGCTTTAAAAGCTTTAGGCTCGTTCATTGCTAAATCGGCCAACACTTTACGGTTAATTTCGATGTTCTTTTGTTTCAACAGGTTAATAAAAGTCGAGTAGTTCAATCCTTCGGGACGAACTGCTGCATTAATACGCTGAATCCACAATGCTCTGAAATTACCTTTCTTCTTTTTACGATCGCGGTATGCATATTGCAAACCTTTTTCGTAGGTATTTTTTGCTACCGTCCAAACGTTAGCTCTTGATCCAAAGTTACCACGCGTTTCCTTCAGAAGTTTTTTTCTGCGGGCACGTGATGCAACATTATTTACACTTCTTGGCATAATTTTGAATTTTTGAATGGTTAGCGCCTGCTTTACAGAACTTTTTTGCTAATTCACTCTGTTAATAACTAATAATTGTCTTTCGAAAAGGAAAACTATTTCATTGCGAGCAACTTCTTAACATTGGTCTCGTCGGTTTTATCAACGGTACCAAAATAAGTAAGGTTGCGCTTCTGCTTTGTTGATTTTTTAGTCAAAATATGACTTTTAAAAGCATGTTTCCTTTTGATTTTACCTGTGCCGGTTAGCTTAAAACGTTTTTTAGCCCCGGCATTTGTTTTCATTTTCGGCATTATCCTACTTTTTAAATTATTTCTTTTTCTTAGGTGAAATAAATATTGTCATTCGCTTGCCTTCTAATTTAGGCATTTGCTCTAATGCTCCATAATCTTCGAGTTCTTGTGCAAGTCGTAGCAACAGAATCTCGCCTTGCTCCTTAAACAAAATGGAGCGTCCTTTAAAGAAAACAAAGGCTTTAACTTTGGCACCTTCTTTCAGAAATTTTTCAGCATGGCGCAATTTAAACTGAAAGTCATGCTCGTCAGTATTTGGGCCAAATCGAATTTCTTTAACAACAACTTTCACCGCGTTTTGCTTCATCTCCTTTTGTTTCTTTTTCTGCTGATAAAGAAACTTATTGTAATCGATGATTTTACAAACCGGCGGCTTAGCCTTGGGTGAAATTTCAACCAAGTCAAGCTCCATCTGATCAGCTAATTTCATAGCTTCCTTGGTTGGCATAACACCTTGCTCTTCGATGTTATCCCCTACAACACGAACTTCAGGTACCCGAATCTGATGATTGATCCGGAAAGAAATATCGTCTTTTTTACTTTGTCTTCTTCCTCTTGGTGCTATTGTTTGGTCCTCCTTACTTTAAATTAACAATAAGATTTTCTAATATATTGATTCTAACTGCTCATGAACTTCATTTTTAATGAAGTTGGCAAATCCTTTAATAGTCATTGTCCCTTTGTCGCCTTCTCCCTGGCGTCGTACTGAAACAGCTCCATCGTTTGCTTCCTTCTCGCCAACGATCAACAAATACGGGATTCTTTTCAATTCATTATCCCTGATTTTTCTACCAATCTTTTCGTTTCGGTCGTCAACAACGGTGCGAATATCGGAAATATTTAAAGCACGCCCTCACTCATACAAGGATCTGCCGATCCGCTATGCTGAGTTTGGAACGGTTTATCGTTACGAGCAAAGTGGTGAGCTGCACGGATTGACCCGTGTGCGTGG
>JAQICD010000224.1 GCA_027858715.1 Prolixibacteraceae bacterium | reverse complement strand
CGCTCGTTGTTGTACGAAACCAGCCGTTTTGTCGATCTTTACAAATCATATTACCACATATCGAATGAGCGCAAACTGAAGAAAGAAGAGCGTCAGGAGATGAAAAACTACCAAAAGCTTGCCGACATTTACACACCGCTTGTCAAAGGAATTTCTTCGGAATATGCCAATCAGAACGCCTACGATGCCATACAGGTACATGGAGGCTCGGGATTTATGAAAGATTACCCGGTTGAACGGATCTACCGTGATGCACGGATCACTTCGATTTACGAAGGAACAACACAATTGCAGGTTGTAGCATCCATTCGCGGCGTAACAACAAATGGTTATCTCAATCAGATTCGTGAATACGAAAAAGAAACACTTAAACCGGAACTCGAAAAATTCCGCCGCATTTTAATCGGCTTAACCGAAGAATATGCCGAAGCGGTTGAAAAAGTTGTGGCAGCAAAAGACAACGAATTCTTAGATTTTCATGCCCGCCGTTTGGTAGAAATGGCTGGTCATATCGTTATGAGTTACTTACTGCTCATTGATGCCAACCGCGAGCCCGACTTCATGAAATCGGCAAAAGCCTTCAATAAAATTACCCGTCAGGTGGTACATGGTCATGGCGAGTTTATCCGCGGCTCGGCAGTTACCGACCCTGCATCGTACAAATTTGAAGTCGAAAGCGAAGAATAGATTAACTCTAACACAATAAAAAAGCCTTGTCGCATAAGACGAGGCTTTTTTTTGAATAAAACGACACATAATCATCTGTTAGTCATATCTTTATTAAGCTCACAGACAACATTTTAATTGGAATGATTGGCATTACGATACCAACACTTCTCTTTTCAGACCCAATGATAATTCATGCGAATGAATGCCTTTCAATCATATTACCTTTACCATTTCAAAATTTGAAACATAAAAAACCCTCACCGCCATTACTGGCGATGAGGGAAAAAAAGGGCTATACCCATAAACAGGCATGACCCAAATATTATTGTCTATTTATTCATTTGCTTTGCCCAATTATCGCGTAAAGTTACAGTGCGATTAATTACCAGGTTTTCAGGTGTTGTATCTTTATCTACATTAAAGTATCCCATACGTTCAAACTGAAAATGATCAAGCGGTTTTGCACTTTTCACAAAGGGCTCCACAAAACAGTTCTGCAATACTTTCAACGATTCCGGATTCAGCAATTCTGTAAAATCATTTCCCTTTTCGTTTGCCGGATTTTCAACATTGAACAAACGGTCGTACAACCTAATTTCAGCTTTAACTCCTTCGGTAGCCGAAACCCAATGCAACGTACCTTTCACTTTTCGACCGTCGGCCGATTTGCCTCCTCTGGTTTCGGGATCGTAAGTGCAATGCAGCTCAGTTATTTCGCCTGCTTCATTTTTAATAACTTCGTTACAAGTTATGTAATAGGCATAGCGCAGGCGAACTTCTTTGCCGAGCGATAAACGGAAGAATTTTCGTGGGGGGTATTCCATAAAATCTTCGCGTTCGATGTAAAGCTCACGGGTAAACGGAACATCACGCCTTCCGGCACTTTCGTTCTCCGGGTTATTAATGGCCTGTACCATTTCAGCTTTATCTTCAGGATAATTGGTAATTACCACTTTAAGCGGATTAAGCACCCCCATAACACGTTGTGCCGTTTTATTCAAATCGTCGCGCACAGCATGTTCAAGCATGGCAAAATCAATCATGCCTTCGGTTTTAGTAATGCCTACCTTTTCAACCAAGTTGCGTATCGAAGCAGGTGTAAAGCCTCTGCGGCGCATGCCCGATATAGTAGGCATCCGCGGATCGTTCCAGCCATTCACATAACCTTGTTCAACCAAATGCAGCAATTTACGCTTGCTCATCATAGTATAAGTAAGGTTCAGTCGTGAAAACTCAATTTGCCGCGGACGGTAATCGTCGGTAGCCATTTGATCGACAAACCAGTTATACAATGGCCTGTGTATCTCAAACTCGAGCGTACAAAGCGAATGAGTAACACCTTCGAAATAATCGCACTGCCCGTGTGCGTAATCGTACATCGGGTAGATGCACCATTTGTTTCCGGTACGGTGATGCTCGGCATGACTAATCCGGTACATCAGCGGGTCGCGCATGTGCATGTTTGGCGAGGTCATATCCACTTTGGCACGCAACACTTTGGCTTCATTGGGAAATTCGCCTGCCTTCATCCTGCGAAATAAATCGAGGTTTTCGTCAACACTACGGTTTCGAAGCGGACTTTCAATTCCCGGTTTTGTGGGTGTACCCCGCTGCTGGCTGATAAGCTCGGCTGGCTGGTCATCGACATACGCTTTGCCTTCTTTTATAAGCTGCTCTGCAAATTCGTACAATTTATCGAAGAAATCCGACGCATAATAAAGACGGTCTTCCCAATCGAACCCGAGCCATTTGATATCTTCTTTAATCGAGTCAACATATTCAACATCCTCTTTAGTTGGGTTGGTATCGTCGAATCGCAGGTTACATTTACCGCCAAATTTTTCGGCTGTACCAAAGTCAAGACATATCGCCTTGGCATGCCCTATGTGGAGATATCCGTTGGGCTCTGGCGGAAAACGCGTATGTACGCGGCCATTATTTTTGCCTTCACTAATATCTTTTTCAACAAGTTCGTGTATGAAGTTCCTGGTTTTTACCACATTCTTTTTGTTATCAACATTATTCTCTGCCATACTGTATCCTTTAATACCGACAAAATTAAACGATTTGATGAACTAAAAGTAAAATCATTGTAAAAATGAACATTTATAATTCACATTTTACTATCTCTTAGCAAAAAGGCAACTGCATCCCACAGCAATATTACTATAAAGCGTTACATTTGTTTCAAAACATAAGTGTATTACAAAATGGGATTAATAGAAATTGAAAATATGGAATTTTATGCCTACCACGGGCATTTTAAAGAAGAACAAGTTGTAGGAAATAAGTTTATTGTCAAAATTGCAATAGAAACCGATTGCTCTACAGCTGCTTTATCCGACAATCTTAAGGATGCCCTTGATTACCAAAAGGTTTATAAAATCATAAAAGTCGAGATGGAGAAAAAATCCTTTTTACTCGAAAACATATGTAAGCGTATTCTCGACACTCTTTATGCGCATTTCTCTTCAATTACAAAAGCAACGATCAAAGTTTCGAAAATGAACCCACCGATGGGTGGACAAATAGGAAAAGTAAGCATAACCATGAGCAGGTAAATGCCAACAATTACATTTTGCTTTAAACATCTGTGTAGTTAGCACGCAAATTAATTGCTGTTTTTTAGCACTTTATAAATCTTTTTTTTGTAAATTGTTCATTCTGATTTTAACACCCACAAATAACCAATATGCCCAAAAGCTTAATTTCAGCTTCACCCTATAAGCACTGTTGAGTTCCCTTCCCTCCCCTCATCAAAAAAAGGCTGCCTGAAATAATTCGGGCAGCCATTTTTTTAGTCACCCCGAAGGCTCTTTGCTTTAAAATCATAGAAAATTGCATTCATAATAACCTTTATTTTATTGTTTCCTCACTTCGTGCTATGGATGGATAAGATTATTATGTGTCCACCTCAATTATGAAGTGATCCAATGCTTCGTCTATCTCCTGAAATTCAAAATCAAATCCTTCGGAAAGTAAATTTTTTGGATAAACCAAACTGCCTTTTGTTACAACTCTTGCAGCTTCACCAAAAACCAAACGAATAGCAAAAGCAGGTACAGGAACAAAAGCAGGTCGTTTCAATACTTTAGCCAAAGATTTTGTAAATCTTTTATTTGTAATCGGATGCGGTGATGTAACATTATAAACTCCAAACATACCGTCTTTCTCGATAAAATACTGTAAGGCTCTCACTAAATCATTGATATGAATAAATGAAACGCCTTGTCTTCCTGATCCAAGTTTACCTCCAAGTCCGAGCTTAAATAAAGGTGCAACCATTTTAAGCATTCCCCCATCGGAGCCTAACACCACTCCAATGCGTGGCAACACCAATCTTGTTGCCGGATTTTTCAATTCTCTTGCTGCATTTTCCCATTCCATTACTACTTCAGCTAAAAAATTGTTTCCTGTCTTTTTCGTACTCTCATCATATTTGTCGCCAATGGTTTGCGGGTAAATACCAATTGCCGAAGCTGAAATTAATAACCCGGGGGCTTTATCTTCAGGTAAGTCATTAATTATGCGGACGATACGCCGGGTTGTATTTACCCTGCTATCCAGTATAATTTGCTTATTTTTTTTCGTCCATCGTTGAACGACCGGAGCTCCGGCAAAATTCATCACCACATCACATTGTTGAATCGCTTCCTTCCATTGCTTATCGCTTTCGTTGCGTTTCAGATTGAAAAATTCAACATTTGTTAGTGAATTCATTTTTTTGAATGATGTGGCTAAAAACCCCGAACTTCCTGTTAATGCTATCTTCATATCTGTCTTTCTAAAAATAAGTTTATTAAGAAATCTAAGTTAATGTTAAACCAATGCTTTTCTTTTTTGTTCTCGACAGTAAAAAATAAACGCATTTTCTATTTTTGCATCATGGTAATCATACTCTCAATTATATTAGGAATTTTTGTAATAGCAGCCGTAGCTTTTTTAGTTATTGTCAATCGTAAGAAAGCTAAAAATGATAAAACCGAAGGCGAACCTGAAACTGTTGCGGCTCCGCCACTCGATTGCTGCGGGGCACACGAAGTATGCGAATACGATGAAATAAAAATGGATGAGTCGAGAATCGAATACTACGACGATGAAGAGCTTGACCAATTCAAACACATTGCGTCTAACGATTTCGATGATCTTCAAATCGATCAATTCCGCGAAGTATTATATACACTCAAAACAGATGAAATACGTTACTGGTTGCTTAGTATTGAACGCCGCAAAATAAACTTACCCTCAATTTTACAGGATGAAGCTCGTATGCTGATGGCGGAAGGATAATCATTTGATTCCTAATAAATGGATCGCCAATGCCAATTACGGCCGATAAACCGTCGGAAAAAGGTTCTTTCACGAATGATTACGAACGATTAATACTCAAATTAGCATTTAACTATTCCCTTATCATGAAAACAGGGCAAAATGTAAGGAACACGGACTGTACAAGCCAAAAATTGCAGAAAAGAACGATTTTTTTGATGTGGAACTTATACGACCGAAACCAATTACGAACGATAAACCAGCAGATGCCGAAGCACTTACTATAAAATTGCTAATAACACTGAAAAGGAGTAATTGCCAACATTTTTTTTTAGAATATACTACAAGCCTCATTTATTGCCTTACGCCTTCATTTGTTTATTTTAGTGTTCCCATATTTAAACATTAATACATGGAAACAGATGCCAAATTAATAAAATTTCCTGATGGTAGTCAAAATAGAAACCGAAACATGCGAAAAGGTCAGCGGCAAAACTACTAAAGAACAACGTTACTATATTTCAAGCCTCCTCCCGGATGCAAAGGTATTGAACAACAACATACGGAAACCGCACGAACTTTTGACACGACAAATACCAAATTATACTTGGGATATCGGGTAATATTTTTTATAAAAGCTGGATACCAATAATTATCAAAACTTGTAAATTTTGATATTTTTGATAATTCATTTTATATATTTGCCCTATGACTAATTACACAAATCGCAAAGAATACATAGACAAACTGCTGTCTTACAAAGATAAAGACCTCATAAAAGTCGTTAGCGGCTTGCGTAGGTCGGGCAAAAGCACTTTGCTGGAACTTTACCGCGAACATTTGCTAAAACAAGGCATTGGCAAACGACAAATGC
>JAQICD010000184.1 GCA_027858715.1 Prolixibacteraceae bacterium | reverse complement strand
CTGGGATGGGTCGATAACGATTACCAAACAGCAAAAGAATTTGGGGAACTTGCTACCCGGCTGATGACCGAAACATTTCATTCCCCGTCGGAACAAAGTGTTTTTTATTTGATGATAGGAAGCTCAATCAGGCATTGGTTCAAACATCTCCGTTTTGGAACTCAGGATTATAAAGATGCCTATGAAATCGGCGTACAGTCAGGAAATATGCAGTATGCCGCCTATGCTTTCGGACACAATATGTATTGCAGGTTTTACCAGGGTGTTCCATTGGCAGGCCTGATATCAGAGACGGAACAATCCCTTGAGTTTAGCCGAACCCGACTTAATCGTTGGGCGATCGACCTGTTGGAGGGCGGATTGAGTATTTTTGCATCCTTATCGGGTGTAAACCATACAGTGAATGAAACAGCCCCATGGTCAGAAGAGAAGTATCTCCTTCAGCTTAATGATCATCATAACATTCAGGTAGAGTGCATATACAAAGTGCTTCGTACCTTCTCCTACCTGATGCTCGGTCAGTTCGATCGTGCATTAATTTCTTCCGAGGAAGCTGAACCTCTCATTTACACCGTGGGAACGCAAGGATTATTACCCTGGCCCGAGCATGTTTTTGCCCGCTTTCTGATATTAACGGCACTGTATAGTAAGACAGATAAAAAACAACAATCCAAATGGCGCACTGAACTGGATCATATCCTTAGCAAGCTTCGTATTTGGGCTGACAATTGCCCTGATAATTTTGAGCATAAATACCTGCTTGCTTCAGCCGAGTTGGCCCGGATTGATTTTAAGCAGCTTGAAGCAATGCAGCTTTATGATAAGGCCATCGAAACTGCACAAGAGGGTCACTTTCATCAGTGGGAAGGAATGGCCAATGAACGGGCATTCAACTTCATGGTCGAAACAGGGAATGAGCAACTTGCGCATAATTACTTTCAGCAAGCCTATGTTTGCTATAAACGTTTAGGTGCCGAAACCAAAGTTAATTTGATGGAAATGGATTACCGGATTTACCTTGAAAATAATCTTTCTGGAAATAGTAACTCTGGAAAATCAACCAATAAACACGAAAGTGAGTTCTTAAATGTTGTTATAGATAAACAGATTCAACATCTTCGAAATTATGCATTTCAATTGCAACAAAACGGTTTGCAGTTGGAAATTGCAAATCAGGCTGATGAAATGGCTCATGCCACTCAACGACTAAGAGTGGAGATAGCCGAAAGGAAAAGTATTGAGAATGCACTTCGGGAAAGTGAAAATAAATTCAGGCTTTTATATACATCGATGGATCAGGGAATGGCACTCCACGAAATAATAACAGATGCTGATGGCAAACCAATTGATTATATATTTCTTGACATCAATGATAGTTATACGAAACTTTTAGGGGTAACGCGTGAAATGTCAATAGGTAAACGGATAAAGGAAGTGATGCCGAATGTAGAGCAATACTGGATCGATTTTTTTGGCAAAGTTGCATTAACAGGAGAGTCAAGTTATTACGAAAACTATTTGGAAACAACCGGAAAATATTATTCTACACATTCATATAGCCCAAAGAAAAATCAATTTGCAGTTCTTGTTTCTGATATAACTGAACGCAAACAAGCCGAATCAGACATAAAACTTATAAATGAAGAACTTCAAAAAACAAATGCCGAAAAAGATAAATTCTTTTCCATTATTGCACACGACCTGAAAAGCCCGTTCAATTCGATTATTGGACTAAGCGAATTCATTGTCGTACAACTTCGTGAGAAACAATTTAATGAAGTTGAAAAGTATGCCGACATCATCGTTCAATCATCGCACAAAGTGATGGATTTGTTGTCAAATTTGATGGAATGGTCGCGATCACAAACGGGCCGAATGGAATTCAATCCCGAGTATTTCGAGTTGGTAGTACTTATTAAGGATACAGATCTTTTACTTAGCGGGGCTATGGAGCAGAAATCGATTAGTTTGTCAAAAAGTGTACCTTCAAATGTATCTGTTTATGCAGATAAAAAAATGAT
>JAQICD010000131.1 GCA_027858715.1 Prolixibacteraceae bacterium | reverse complement strand
ATTGAGCTGCAAATGGATTTCACCATTGAAATACACGAATCAATTCATTGTATGAATTGTCAAAATATTAAATTTATTCGTGCATTCGTGGCTTGAAATCTTAAATGCGGTTGCCCTGGTAGAATTCAGGCTATTCTCTGAAAAATTACAGTTGTCTTTTTAGTTGTTATGTGGTTTGTTATCAGATTGTTGAAAACAATTGAAGACAATTGTTTTGTTTAGAAAATACTGTTGTCCGGTAAAGAAAATTTTAACCAGACAGCAGTGTTTAGAAAATATCAAGAAGTATCAGTATAATGTCTATAGTCTTTTATCTAATAATCTATTGCTTCACAAACGACTTGTAAATGATGCGACTGATTTCAACCTTAACCTCAACCTTAATCTCAGACTCTATACACTTTCTGGTTCTTGTAATTCTTTCAATGTTTCGTTAAGTTTTATCAATAGCCTGCCATATAAGCGCTTAAAAAACAGGCTAAAGAGCAAATAGTAGATGCCCAGAATTATAAACAATCCAACAATAAATGCAACTATAAAAATCACCCACGCTAAGAAACCTTCGTTTGACATGTTTAAACCCGCTTCTCCAGCTTCTTCTATACCTAATAAAAATCCAGTACTGAAAGCAACGGCTATAACAACCAGTACAATAACCAACACCAGGTAAAACATTTTCCGATACCATTTTATCAGATTTATTTGTTGCGTGATGTTCTGTTCAAGACCAACACTTCGATTGTAGTCTTTCTGAAGTTTGTTGAATTTAAACCAAAAGGCAATTAATGAGCCAATTATGAGAATGTACAATACGGTGTCAACTATTAATCCCCAAAATAAAACTATCTCTGAATTATCTTTTCCGACAAGATTATCGAGTAAGGAACTTGTTAATAGTTCAGCAATAATGCTTATGCTAACCCAAACGAGAACAATACCTAAACCAATATAAATGTTTCTCTTTATTTTACCGATAATATCTTTTGTCCGTTTATTGAGCACATTTCCAACTTGCTCTTCGGAGTATTTGTGTTCGTTGCTTTCCGACGAAACCTTACCCCATGCAGATTTCAATTTATCCAGTTCCATTTTAATCCCCCAACAATTTTTTCAGTTTCGCTTTGATACGGTTCATTTTTACCCGCACGTAATTTTGTGTTATTCCCACAATTTCTGCTATCTCTTCATATTTTTTATCTTCGAGATAAAGTAAAATTATTGATTTCTCAATTCCTGTAAGTCCTTCTATGGCTTTGTGCAACAGCTTCAGGTTTTCTTCGTATGTAGAATCATAAGCTACATCTGGAACATGAAGGTTGTTGTATTCCATGTTGTCCTTGTCGGGTCTTCGTTTATCCCTTTTAAAGTGGGTTATAGCTGTATTCAGCGAAACCCGATACATCCAGGTTGATATTTTTGATTCAGATCTGAATGAAGGAAAAGCCCGCCATAATTGGGCAACAATTTCCTGAAACAGATCTTCTCTATCTTCCAATGTATCGCAATAGATGCCACATACTTTGTGTATAATCCCCTGATTTTCTGTAATAATATTTAAAAAGGCATCTTTGTCCATTAATGAGTCTTTTTGGTTTAGTTTTAATTACAGATTTATTGCATTTTTAATTGGTTTATTTCTGTTTGGGTAAGAAAACGCCACCTGCCACGCGGGAGATTTTTTTTGGTGAGACCAACAAAGTACACTCGGTCGAGCTTTTTGACTTCGTAACCAAAATGGGCAAAGATGCGTCGCACAATACGGTTACGACCCGAATGTATTTCAATACCGATTTCTCGTTTGTCGTCTTCATTTGAATAATTGATGCTGTCGGCCGAAATAAGTCCGTCTTCCAGTTCAATGCCGTGAGCAATTTCCAGTAAGTGGGCTTTTGTTAATGGTTTATCGAGGAAAACATGGTATATTTTTTTCTTCTGATGGCTGGGGTGGGTGAGTTTTTTTGATAGATCGCCATCGTTTGTAAAAAGCAGTACACCTGATGTTTCTTTATCCAGACGGCCTACCGGATAAATTCGCTCCGAGCAGGCTTTGCTTATCAAATCCATAACCGTCTTGCGCTCTTGCGGATCGTCGGTAGTAGTTACAAATCCTTTGGGTTTGTTAAGCAGAAGATATACTTTCCGTTGTGGGTTAAGGGATTGACCATTAAACTTTACGTCATCGCTTAACGAAACTTTAACCCCAAGTTCCGATACAATTTTGCCATTCACAGTAACACAGCCCGACTCAATATATTTATCGGCTTCGCGGCGCGAGCAAACACCTGCATTAGCGAGATAACGGTTTAATCTCAATGGCTCCAATGGGTTAATTCCAGTCTTTCTGCGTGGAGGTTTGTCTCCCCTTGTATTTTTGCCGGGAGTTGATTTGCGTTGACCTTGCGAACTATTTTCTGTGGTTTGCTTCTTTGAAAACTGTTTCCTGTTTCGCCTTCCCTGGTTATCCTGGCTGTTTTTTCTTTTCATGAAATAAATTTTCGCAAATTTCGCAAATTTTACCGAACACACCTATTTTTATCTTATGTGTTTGTATATTTGATGCTAATTGGTTTTTAAATTATTCTGATTTGAGAAAAATAGTACGATATAGCCTTTTAATTATTACAATAATATCTGCCATACTTTTACTGGCTTCATATACCGTCTCGGTATTTAGTCCCGAGCGTTTTTGGATACCGGTATTGCTTGGGCTTGCATATCCTTATTTATTGTGGAGCAATGCAGGCATCCTTTTGTTTTGGCTTATTGTAAAGTGGAAATATGCAGCCATCCCGCTTATAACTATCGCAATTGGTATAGGTATTCACGGAAATTACATACAGTTAAAACCTGTGGTGAATAAAGTGGACGATGAAAGTTTTAAAGTTTTATCTTTTAACGTGCATCATTTCTACTCTTATCTTGAAAATAGCGATTCGGATGAAAATGCAATTGAATTCATTGCTGCTCAGTTTGCCGACATTATTTGTTTACAGGAAACAAAGCTTCAGCGTACAGGCGAATTGAATCCGATTAAGTTAAAAAAACGGTTTCCGGGAATCAATCATTGCCAGTTGGCTCATCAAAGTGAATGGGACGGACCAGTAACTTTTTCGAAGTATCCAATTATAAACATGGGTGAAATTCGATTTGAGGATAGCGGAAACATGGTAATGTTTACCGATATTTTTATTGGCACTGATACAATTCGTGTGTATAATTGCCACTTACAATCGTTTGGCATTAAACCCGATGAGTATTCGGTAATTGACACCCTGGGTTTTGAAGTCCGGAAAATTGAGGAAATGAAATTAATAGGTAGTAAAATGCGCAATGCATATATTAAAAGAGCCAGGCAAGTTGATGAACTGTCCGAACATATTGAGAAATGCAAGTATCCGGTAATTGTATGTGGCGACTTTAACGATACGCCACTTTCGTACACGTATAAGGTAGTTGGCAATGGGTTAATTGATGCTTTTGTAGAATCGGGAAGTGGAATATCAAATACCTACAGAGGCAAACTTCCACCTTATCGAATCGACTATATTTTTTACTCCGACTATTTTGAAGGATATAATTATCAGCGGTATAAGGTTGAATATTCAGACCATTTGCCAATATCGACTGTACTAAGAGTAAGAAATAAATAAAAATCAAGACTGAATGTTGGGTTAAGCTGTTTTTTCAATAAGTATAATAGCATGTGCTTCCATACCTTCTTCCCGTCCTACAAAACCAAGTTTCTCGGATGTTGTTGCTTTTACTGAAACCTGTTCAATACCTATTCCCATTATTTCGGCAATAACTTTCCTCATACTATCAATGTGATTTCTGAGCTTGGGGCGTTGTGCACAAATTGTAGAATCGAGATTTACAACCTGGTAACCGTTTTCATTTATCAGCCTATTGCATTTTTTCAAAAGTATCTTGCTGTCGATATTTTTATAATCATTATCAGTATCCGGGAAGTGTTTTCCTATATCGCCCAGAGCAAGGGCTCCGAGCATGGCATCGCATATTGCATGAATAAGCACGTCGCCATCGGAATGGGCAACCGTGCCTTTTTCGTGTTCAATTTTTATACCTCCCAGCCAAAGCGATTCACTTTCGGTCAGGGCGTGTACATCATATCCGTGTCCAATTCTGAAATTCATTGTTTATCTTCTGCGCCCTTGTCTTCTAAAGTTGTCGATATCGTAACCTAAAGTAAAACGCAACGTGTTGCTAAGTGCATTATTTGTATTTCCTACCGAAACCATATATGAGAAATCAAAAACAAATACATTCATTTTTAAACCTGCACCAAATGAGAGGTATCTTCTTCCGCCTTTGTTTTTCCATTCGTTTGCAGGATCTTGATCAATGTCACTTTCTCCCGACTCATGAAAATATCCTGCGCGTAGTGCAAATTGTTCATTATACCAATATTCCACTCCAGTCGAAATGGTTATTTCTCTTAGTTCTTCTTTGAAACCCATCGGAGCATCAGCGAATGAACGGAATATCCCTTCTATAGGTCCTACTTTTTGCAGATATGGGTCAGTCTCATCGTACTTTGGCATACCCTCTTCCAGAAGTGTTGGTACCAGAAGCTTATTCACATCAAGTGCAAATGAAACTTTATTATACTGATCTATTTCGGTAGTATAGGCTCCCCCAATTTTCAGATTAGTTGGTATAAAGTCTTTTTGTTCTCCCCCATCGTACGATATTTTTGAACCTATATTTGAAATATTCAGACCAAAAGCAATGTTTGATTGTTTGCGTGCTCTGTAAAACGGCTTATTGTAAAAGAATGAAACATCCGATGCAAATGCATGACCTGCGTCCAAATCTGAATTTGTAGCTTCTAACGTTGAACCTACATTTTGATATATGTCGGACATGATATAACGTAAGGCTACCGAACCCGACCAATTGTCGGTTAATTTTAGGGCATAACCCATGTCAAATGCAAATTCATTGGGATTACTTCCGCCGGCAGGATCACCAGATCGGTCGTAAAAGTCAAATTCGCCCAAATTAAAATAGCGCAAACTAGCCGACACAGTTTGTAAGTCATCTAACTTATGGTATCCAAAAAGGTGGGCAATATTCATATCGCTTATGCCCAAATTTTTCAACCAAGGCGTGTAAGATAGCGCAATGCCGGAAGTACTTTCTGTAAATGCATATTTTGCAGGGTTTTTTGCTTGAGAGGCGATATCTGGTGTAGTGGCGGCACCTGCTTCGCCTAAGGCGCCCGATCTTGAATCAGTTGTGATATTCAAAAAAGGCACAGCAGTTTGAACTACACCGGCGCCTTTGTTTTCTTGTGCTTGTATTAGGGTTACAAATGATATTAATACAGTTAAGGTTGCTATTATTCGCTTCATCATGTTAATTTATGCTTTAAAAAGAAATAAAATATTGGCTTCAAAAATATAATAACGAATTGAATTACCAGATATTGTGCTTCAATATTTGATAATCATTTTACCTGTACCGATAGCTTTTTCTCCAGAATTGTTTTGTAAAAGAAGCCTGTAAACGAGTATTGAATTGTTGGCCAGGCGAGTTGAGCTACTACTTTTATCCCAACTGATCGTATTATTAACGGTATTGTTGGAACTAATTTTTTTGTTTAGCTGATGAATTTTTTGTCCCGAAAGATTAAATATTTCGAGCTGTGCATCAAATATTTGCCCGGGAAGATTGTGTTCAATTGAAAATGTTGTGTTTGTGTGTACAGGGTTGGGATAATTTGATAGCCCGGTAATTTTGAATTCTTCATTGACGTTAAAATAGATATCGGTTGTGCTTGAGTTGTTCTGAACATCCCATATCCTTACGGAAAGCTTGTTTTCTCCAGGCTCAAGATCTGATAAGGGATAAATAATAGTTCCATTTTGGTATGAATTTTCAGCCGCTTCGTAAAAATCATTTAAAATAATCTGATTAGTAAGGTCGTCGTTTAAAATTGCAACCGCATCGTGTCCAATGCCTGTTCCAACGACATTAATTCCACTCTCATCGTAAAGCTTAACAATAAGTAAAGCATTGGACGCTACGTCATCATGGTTTCGGAAGTTTTCGTTGTTAATGTATAGTTGTATCTCGGGAGGAGTGTTGTCGATAACCGGGTTGCTTGCCGAGCCGCCAATGATTATTTTATCGCAGTATCCATGCCCATCAATACTGTCGTTGTATGTATAATAGTAAATGTTTCCGTTGCCAATGTTGTAGCTTATATCTTTTGGAACAACAAAAGCGAAATTGAAGATACCGTTTTTTACTGAAACCTTTCCTTTGTAAATTATGTTGTTTTGTATTTTGTACTCATAGGGTTGCCCACCATCGTTCGCCAATGTTTTGGTCGAAAGTTCCTTGTCGTAAACTATAATATCTACAGCTCCGTTGTAGTTGTTTAGTAGTTTGTTTTCGCTATTGGTTACTTCGCCTTCAATTACAACCTTCTCCAAAGCTCCAACCTGCACCGGTTCGTCAACAACTAAACCGTTAATTGATGTTGTATTTACTTTAAGGGTAGGAAAAGCCAGCCTTAATGCAGGATCTCCAAGAAGTGCAAAACTTCGTCTATTCCCACTATCGTAAGTGGCGTTTTTTGCCAGTCTCATTATATCTCCCATTCGCAAATTCTTGCCGCTTTCATCTTTTTTGAATGCATTGGCATAAAAATTAGCACTTAGCGCAAAGTTGCTGTTAGAATAAACCAGGCGCGTAGTTGAAAATAGTGCTACCCCACCACCAACAGGGTGAAACAATATTTCTTCACCAGCTGATTTCTTGGAATCATCAAACCTGCTAAATTCGCAGGTTGCCGTAACAAAAACCGGCAATTTGCCCTGGTTATTCCACAAAGAAATATCACTTAATGTCAATACTTTTTCATGCGCAATTGATAATGTGTTTGCGTGCCCCATATAATTAAGTATAAGTGCACCATCGTTAACTTGTTGGTTAATTCTTTTATTAGCTTCAGGGTAAGTATCCCCTTCGGATGAAGAAACCTGCTTAAACGCATCAAAATAGATTTTATCAATATAAAATCCAGAGGAGTTTTCATTTACAATTGAAACCAACCTCTCGGTATCTATCATATACTTGTTGTTGTCTTCATCATCGCCCCAGAATGATATAATATTACGCCAGTTACCGAAGTTTTCGGGCGATGTATAGTTGATGGTTTTATCAACCACGAGGTTTGCATCATTAATATTTTCGCATGGAATGCGTCCTATGCCAATATCTATTTTGCCGTTTAGCGCACCTTCATTTATGTCGAGCAGAGCAAAATAGTCATCTGATGTTACAGATGATCCATCACTGGATAGTCCGGATTGATAGGTAGGGATAAAGTTTGATGTCGTTGAGTTTGATACACCTTTATTGTCATATGAACCATCACCCATTAGCAAAACATATTTAAGTTTGTTTCCGTTGACTTCTGCTTTGTTGTAAAAAAAGCGAACCATATTCCGGATTCCGGAAACATCTTTAGCACCTGAAGAGAATTCATTGTATATTTTGGGTGTTTCAAGCACCAATACTTTCAATTTATCATTTTCAAAGTGAAAATCAGCAAGTCTTTTCGAGGCTAAAACAAAATCGGGATGTGTTACAATAATCATATCGTAATCAGGCTCAGCATGTATATTCTGATTTTCGACATTTTCGACAAATGAAACAGTTGGTATTGAATTACCTAAAGGATTAAAAAGGATATAGTTTTTTATTTTACCCCCATCATCAACAAACCGGGAAGAATTTGAGCTAGACTCAAAGTTAACCTGTTGCATGTTGAGCGGATCGGTTATATCCAATAAAATCAGCTCTTGGTTGTCTGATGCAATTTCATATTCAACCCACTGATGTTTTACTGCCTCGATATTCCTAAAAGCAAGTTGATCATTATTTTGTACAAGCTTAACATTGCGGTTAACTGTCAAATAATCAATCCACGCTTTCCCACTTTTTTCGCCTGATGTATAATCAAGTCTAAAATTCATTTTTGAAGAGGCGTTAACTGTCTGAATTTTTTGAGTTGGTTTTACGTGGTCAATTTTTTCAGATTGGAAACTAATAGAGTCAACTATACTACCGTTCAATGTAATAAAAAGTTTCGATGCTATTTCGGCATTCGCTGATGCAGATAATGTATATGTAGCTTCTTGATCCGTATTTTGGTCAAATTCGAACGAGATATTAGTTCCCGATGGACTTATAAGCAGATCGCTGTACCATATTCGTCCTGATTCGTGGATATTTATAAATTCTTTTTCGTATAGTTTGTAATCGTTGAATGTAGTTAGTACTGTATCTGCCTTCTCATTCGTTTTGCTTTTCATTACTGGCTTATCAGATTTTTGTAAATCTGAAGTAATAAAAAAATAAGTGTTATCTGAATAAAGATTTTGTATGTGTTCAAAAAGTCCTGTTTTATTATTATATACCCATTTTACAATTCCTGTTGAATAGAAAAAAACACAATCATTATTGTTATTATCTTTCCCATGAACTACTGGTATTTTTGTTAAATCGTCGGGGTAATCCTGGTTGTTATATTCTGACAGCAAATAGCCACCATTGGTATATATTGCAATATTTTCTGGCTTGGTAATGCCCCATGAATTTAGGCTTTGATAAGTAATTTTATGCATGCCTGCATCGGCTGTGGCTACTTTAATCCAATTACCTGTAGCAAGAACAGATCTGGATTTGTAGTTTTGTGCAGGTGCATTTAATGTGTATCCTAAAACAAAAATTATTAATAGTGAAAAATACTTCATTCGTTAGAATTTATAATTATCAAAGGTTGCTTCTGTAAATCAGAGTATTTATATGTGCCTTTTTTGTTAGATTTTACCAAGCTTTTTTTATATAATTGCACAATTTCTATTTAAAAACGGAAAGGCAAGGAGAATAGTATGAATTTAATATTTTAAATTTCACAAAATAACCTTCACTTTAATCCGTTCTAAGCATTGAACAAAGAAACAAACCCCGGCATAAAAGAGTTTGTTGTCCTTTTTACTTTTTAAATTTTATGCAATAATAAAGAAACAATCTTAATGCAATAACTATTTAATCATTTTAGTTATATTTGTTGCAAAACTGATAATTTTTTGAAAAATGAGACAATTATCAATCTGTGTAATAGTACTACTTCTTAGCCTTGTTGGCTGTAAAAGTACTGAAAACAGTGGAAGAAACCGAGCCAAGCAAACTTCGCGAACAATTGGCTGGAATGTAAGTGATATGGAAGTTTTCGGGTTCAGCGACCCGGAATATATTGAACAACAGACCGGTCCGGGACTCAAATTTGTACAAGGTGGTACATTTATAATGGGTCGAATTGACGAAGATGTTATGGGCGACTGGGACAATAAGCCACGCAGGGTAACTGTTGCTTCGTTTTATATGGATGAAACCGAGGTTACAAATTACGATTACAGGCAGTATTTGGCTTGGTTAGGTTCTGTTTATCCTAATTCCAATAAACATGAATTAGCAACTCCTGACACATTGGTTTGGCGCAGCCCGCTGGCTTATAACGAACCCTATGTGAATAATTACCTGCGTCACCCATCATACAGTAACTATCCGGTAGTTGGTGTAAGTTGGGAACAAGCCGCACAATATTGCAAATGGCGAACCGACAGGGTAAATGAATATTTATTGATAGAAAATGAATATTTGTCGCTCGACTCTGCACAGCAAAACGAAAGTGTATTTACTACCGAGGGATATATCTCAGGTCAATACGAAGGAGTAGCAGGAGATAACGAGAAAAGAATACGCTGGGAAAATGGTTTGTTGTTGCCAAACTACCGGCTTCCAACCGAGGCAGAATGGGAATATGCTGCTTTAGGTTTAATTGGCGAGGCAGATGGAGAGCTGCTAACCGAACGTAGAATGTATCCATGGGATGGTCCATATATCCGTAAAGAAACAAAAGAAGCAAAAGGCCAGATGAAAGCAAATTATGTTCGTGGGCGTGGAGATTACATGGGAATGGCAGGCGCTCTAAACGATGGAGCCGATATTACAGCCGATGTTTTTGCTTATACACCGAATGATTATGGGCTGTACAATATGGCCGGCAATGTAAACGAATGGGTAGCTGATGTTTACAGGCCTTTATCTCCATTAGATGTTGAGGAATTTCAACCTTATAGGGGTAACGTAATTACTGAATACAGACGTGACAACGATGAAGACATTATTTTTGATCAATATGGACAACCTGTGGTAGATACTATTGCTGATTACCGAAATTATGTTGACGGCGATTACCGCTCAAATATGATTGAAGGTAATGATTGGTCAAACACGAAGCCTGAAAATATAGCTCAAAGCGCTACAACTACCGACAATATGTATGTGCAAAGTGATGTGCCGGGAGTAATAAGTTCAAGAATTAATGACCGTTCGAGAGTTTATAAAGGAGGTTCATGGCGCGACCGAGCTTACTGGTTAAATCCAGGCTCACGCCGTCATCTCGATCAGAGCGAAGCAAAAGCCAATATTGGTTTCCGCTGCGCAATGACCCGACTTGGGCCGCCAAACGTAGCAAACAAATAAGAAATATTTTAGCAATATACTTTGAATCCCACTGTCAGGTGGGATTTTTTATTTACAGTTATGTGTGATATCCATAAGTTATACCGCCTGTTTCTAAAAGAACAACGGGTTTTCACCGACAGCAGTCAGACCTCGGACGGAGGAATATTTTTTGCCTTAAGAGGAGAAAGTTTTAACGGAAACGAGTTTGCCTTGCAAGCCCTCTCACAAGGTGCATCATATGCTGTTGTTGACGATAAAACACTTCCAGCACACAATAAACTATTGTTGGTTGATGATGTTTTGCAAACCTTACAAAAACTTGCAAACTATCATCGCAGGCAATTGTCAGTTCCGATAATTGCCATAACTGGCACAAATGGGAAAACAACATCGAAGGAACTGTTGCACGCTGTTTTATCTCAAAAATACAAAGTGTATTCAACTGTAGGTAATTATAACAATCATATAGGAGTACCTTTAACATTGCTGTCTGTAAATTCGACACACGAAATTGCAGTAATTGAAATGGGTGCCAATCATCCGGGCGAGATAGCCGCTTTGTGCGAAATTTCAGAACCAGACTATGGATTAATTACCAATGTTGGGAAAGCGCATCTCGAAGGTTTTGGATCTTTTGAGGGAGTTATAAAAACCAAAGCTGAACTTTATAGGTTCATTGCAGAAAAAGGTCGTGGAATATTTATAAATGAAGATAATCCACATTTGGCCGAAATGGCAAAAGAAAATCCGATAAAGTTTACTTATGGCTCAACATTATCAGATGCACAGCTTAAGGGTGAGGTGCTTGGCGAAAGCATGAATGTTACGGTAAGGGCACTTTTCCCAAAAGGGTGGCTTTACCTTAAATCGAACCTTACAGGCAATTATAATTTTGAAAATATTATGGCTGCTGCACGGATTGGTAGTTATTTTGAAATCGATCCGCTGAAAATAAGTGAAGGGATTGAGGCATACAAACCCGATAATAACCGTTCGCAGTTGCTAAAGAAATCGGGTGCTGATTTTTTAGTCGATTGTTACAATGCTAATCCAACTAGTATGGAAGCATCTGTGAAAAACTTTTTAGCAGTTCCTAAAAAGCCAAAATTGATGATTTTAGGCGATATGCTTGAATTGGGCGACAGCTCATCTGAAGAACATCAGAAAATTATTGACATGGTGTCGAATGCCGATATAGAAGAAATTTATCTCGTAGGGGAATGCTTTTACAAAACAAAAGTTTCATCAAATTTTAAAAAGTTCAGATCGGTTGATAAGTTGATTGAGAATATCTCTGGACGAAAATGGACTGGTTATTTTATTTTCCTTAAAGGTTCGAGAGGAATTAAGCTCGAAAAAATATTGGATCATATATAAAAAACAACCCGGACTAGATAGTAGCCCGGGCTGTTAACAAATTGATTTAAATTATAGTTTAATTATCTTTTGAAACGCCTAAAACTTCTTTAAAAGCTTGTTCAAATGTTTCTTTTGGTAGAGCTCCCATTGCCATCTGTGGTTTTCCGTCTTTAGGCACAAACAACAGCGAAGGAATGCTCTGAACGCCAAACATTGAAGCCAGTTCACGTTGATCTTCAGTATCAACTTTATAGATATTCAATTTTGAACCATATTCCGATTGAAGTTCTTCCAGAATTGGAGCTACCATTTTACATGGCTGACACCAATCGGCGTAAAAGTCAATTACGCAAGGTGCTTCACCTTCATATTTCCAATCCTTATTATTTTCAAAATCGAATACTTTTTCCTTAAATGTGTCGAGGGTTAAATGTTCTAACATAATTATCAAATTTTAATTGTTATTATTTTCTTTTATCTAAACAATGAACTCGTGCTAATGTTTTACACTGCAAACATACTGCCGTTGATTGTTTTTTTGTGTTACTTTTGTCACACATTCATTTATGTACAAAGGAATTGAGAAATGAAGGAGGATTTTTCGAACTATATTAATACAAATGTATTTAAAGCTATTTCCACACAAACTTCAGCATTGAATACTGAATCATACGTTATTGGAGGTTATGTGAGAGATTTGCTGCTTGAGCGTCCATCTAAAGACATCGATGTGGTTACAACAGGCGATGGCATTGAACTGGCAAAAAATGTCGCAAAGGCTTTAAATCCAAAATTGAAAGTGAATTATTTCAAAAACTTTGGTACTGCACAATTTAAATATAAGGGCATTGACCTCGAGTTTGTTGGTGCACGGAAAGAATCGTATAACCGCGATTCGCGCAAACCCGTTGTTGAAGACGGAACCATTGAGGATGATCAAAATCGCCGCGATTTTACAATAAATGCAATGGCCATAAGCCTGAACGAACACAACTATGGTGCACTTATTGATCCATTCGGTGGTCGTAACGATTTGGAAAGCCAAATCATTCGTACGCCACTCAATCCTGATATTACCTTTGATGACGATCCGTTGCGCATGATGCGTGGTATTCGGTTTGCAACACAACTGGGGTTCCATATTGAAGATGAAACACTGACGGCTATTAAACGAAACCGAAAACGTATATCTATTGTATCTAAAGAACGGATCGTTGATGAGCTGAATAAAATAATGATGTCTTCGAAGCCTTCTATTGGTTTTATATTGCTCGATCGTACAGGTCTGCTTGAGTTGATTCTACCCGAAATTTCTGCGCTGAAAGGAGTTAATATCGTCAATGGAGTAGGCCATAAAGATAATTTCCTCCATACTTTAAAAGTGCTCGACCGTGTTGTTGAGCATACCGATAATTTGTGGCTTCGTTGGGCAGCACTGTTGCACGATGTTGCCAAACCTCAAACAAAGAAATATATCGAAGGACAGGGGTGGACATTTCATGGACATAATTACATTGGCTCGAAAATGATTCCACGTATCTTTCGTCGGATAAAGCTGCCACTAAACGAAAAAATGAAATTTGTGCAGAAAATCGTAAACCTGCATATGCGACCGATTGTGCTAAGCGAGGAGGAAGTATCCGATTCAGCGGTGAGGCGTATGTTGTTCGAGGCCGGCGATGATATCGACGATTTAATGACTTTATGTGAGGCCGACATTACATCAAAAAACGAGACAAAGGTTAAACAGTATTTGGCAAATTTCCGTTTGGTGCGTCAGAAGCTAAAAGAAATTGAAGAAAAGGATGCCGTGAGAAACTTTCAACCTCCGGTTAAAGGTGAAGATATTATGGAAATATTTGGCCTGAAACCTTGTCGTGAAGTGGGCGATATTAAAAATTCTATAAAAGAAGCTATTCTCGATGGAGTTATTCATAATAATTACGACGAGGCATACAGTTACATGCTCGAAAAAGCGAAAGAAATGGGGCTTAAACCGCTAAAATAACCTGATTTAATCTCCTGTTACGTTATCGATGTTTAAATCGAGAATAACAGGTAAGTGGTCGCTGAATCCATTGTTGTATTTATACCCGATGTACGTTCTAAAAGGTTTAACACCCAGGTAATTTTTGTCTTTTTCCAATAAAAAATCTGCTTTGAAAATTTTGTATGATTGTTCTGTAACCATTTGTGTTATCAGAATGTTGCCGCCAACGATAAACTGGTCAATAACTTCCCATTTTCCCTGGTATTTGTTTGTGCCTAAGCCTTGCAGGGCATGAGGGTAACTGAGGTTATAAATGGCTGTTTGCTCCGGCGTAATGGTTGGTTTTTTTGCCCCGAGGTGTTTAACTAAACTCTCGTCAATGGGAGAATCGTTGAAATCGCCCATAATTATAACATTAAATTGGTTGATAGTAAACAGGCTATCAACGGCATGTTTGAGTTGTTGTGCAGCAAGTGCCCGCAGAGGCTTTGTTTCAATCACACCTCCATACTTCGAAGGCCAGTGATTTACAAATAGATGAAAAGTGTCGGCTTCAATTACTCCCTCTGCATGCAAAATGTCGCGGGTTGTAAAATTATCATCTTCAGGGTTTTTCACGGGGTAAACCTGGTACTTTAAAGGAATAAAATGCCTGGTGTTGTATAGTAAAGCTACATCGATGCCTCTGTGGTCGGGCGATTCCTGGTGAATGATATTATACCCCATTTTGCCCAGGGGTGTTTCAGATAAAAGCATCTCCATAATCCTGCGATTTTCTATTTCACAAAGCCCGACAACAACAGGAAGCGAACCTTCGCTTGCGGCCATAATCGTTTGATAAATTCTTTTTAGCTTCAGATCGAATTTTCGTTCGCTCCAGAAACGTTCTCCTTTGGGCAAAAATTCACTATCATTGGTAACGGGGTCATCCTCTGTGTCAAAAAGATTCTCAACATTATAGAAAATCATTCTTACATGTCTTTTGCTGGTGTTCGATGTACCATGCATCGGCAGTAAGTAAAGACAAAAAAATAACATTGTTACGGGTATTATTTTACTTGCTGTCTTTCGATTTCTTTTCAATTCGTTCATATGCACCAAGGTCGGGATAGTCGTCTGAAAGCCGGGAGTTATTATTTAAATCGTAAGGTACTTTTTCGCCATATTTCAAGAGGCCAGCATCTTTTGCCGGCGACAAAGTATCAAGCTGATAATCGTATGTGGTATAATCGATAAAGCCCGGGTCAATATTTATTATACTGGATTCGAAATTTTCTTGTTGGGCATTGAAAAGGGTATCAGATATTTTAACCAGACTGTTTGTAAATTTATAATTGAACTGATAACCTTCATTATTGCCCATTTCTATTTCCGATTCAATATTTCCCCAAATAATTGAATTGTTCCAGTCGGCTTTGGTTAAATCACCAAAAAACCATAGTGTGTCTTTTTCCTGGGGAATGGCTAATAAGTTACTCATCACTACTGATGATGACTGACGATTTGAAAAACTACCCCAGTAATTTGCAACGGTGCAGTGAGTAAAATCATAATTCCCGCCGGCAAGTAACGCAATGCCATAAAATCCACAATCGGCTACAAGTGTATTGGTGGCTTCGATATTAGCATTTATTGCAAAAATACCGGCGTAGCCCATATGTTCAATTCGTGCATTATGTAGTTTCAAGTTCGTAGTACCTTCATATTCGATAGCTCCGGCTTGTACACCTATTCGGGCATTAACAATTTCTACATTTTCCAAAATATTTGTTGATTCATTCGGGAAAAGATTAATTCCAGACCATTGGTCGGGAATGTCGCCGTATAAAGCTTCGAGCCTGTCGCCTGAAAAACGGATGGGCATATCCGGCGTTCCAATGGCATGAATTGTCCCTAAAACGGCCAACCTTGCATCCTTGTGGAAAAAAATTTTAGTGCCGGGCTGAATGGTGAGTGTCTGATTTGAATCAACAACAGCAATATCAAAAATAAGGTATGGTTTCTCGTTTGTCCAGGTCGTTGTTTCAATAATTTCGGCGTTTATCGGATAAAAATCCTGTCCCCAGGCCATCAGATTAATGTTTTGTATATTGCTGTTCGTGATAAATACTATAGAATCTGACACAACCATAGGCTGATTTGAGCCGTTTGGGTCAATGATTAGTTCAACAAAAATATACATGCTGTCTTTAGCCGCAATTTCAATATATTCCGCTTCGTTTGCCATTTCGCCGTCAATATTTAAACGGTACGACGATTCGTCAAGACCTCCAAGCTGAATCGACGAAATTAAGATGGGTTTGTTGTGCGGATTTATTACTCTTATTGATTTTGTTGTTGATCCAATTGTAGTAAATATTGTGTCAAACATTAGCGTGTCGGTTGAAAATGACAATCTTGCATCGTCAGAAGAGATATAATTGTCATCTTCGCAGCTGAAGATAATTATACTTAGAAAAGCTAATAATGTTAATATGGTATGAATTCTGATTTTCAATTTAAATTGTGTTTTGGTGTTGGATTTAACGTTTTCCCTGTTTGCAATATTCATTCCAAATTTAACAAATCAAATGGAAGACATCAAAGGTTCTTTTAAACTTTTTTAACATTTCTTTCTTTTTCTGAAAAAAGTGTTAAAAGAATGATTGTTAGCAAACTGTTTACAATGATTAATTCGAACCCAAACTCATAGTTATTTAGGTACTTATAAGCTAATAACGTAATAGTATAAGTAATTATTGGCGAAAGAATACAAATAGGAAGAATTAATTTTTGCCGTGGTATTCTTTTTATAAAAAATGAAAATACAAAAACGCCAAGAATAGGACCGTAAGTATAACCGGCTGCCTTAAAAATTGCCACAACAACGCTATCGTTATTCATCTTGTAAAAAAGATATATAACCGCGAACAGAATTAAATTAAAACCCAGGTGAACTAATTTTCTGATTAGTTTTTGTGATTTTTCGTCTTTCTTTTCAATTTTTAAAAAATCGACAGAAAATGCAGTTGTCATAGCGGTTGTTGCTGAGTCGGCACTTGAAAAAGCTGCGGCCGATATACCTAATGTGAATAATATTGTAATTGCAGGCCCCAGATGGGTTAATGCAATAAGTGGAAAAAATTGATCGGAATTTGCTGGAATTTCAATATTATTAAACTCGGCATAAATGAATAGTAAAGCCCCCAGAACTAGAAATATCAGCACTGTAATTATAAACATGATACTGAAAACGACCATGTTCTTTTGTGCTTTATTAAAATTTTTGCAGGTCAGATTTTTTTGAATGATATCCTGATCAAAGCCGTTTAGTGCAATTGTTATAAATATTCCGGATATAAATTGCTTGATGAAGTTGTTTGGAGAATGCATATCAAAGTTAAATATTTTTGTGCGATCACTGTTAACTAGCGCATTGGATAGTTCCGATACATCCATGCTCAATTGGTTTTTCAAGGTGATTATGGTTGCTATTACTGCTGAAAGTAAAACGATGGTTTGCACCATGTCAGACCAAACAACGGTTTTAATTCCTGATTTTGCTGTGTAAATCCAAATAAGCAACAAGCATACCAGCACGGTGATGCCAAACGAAAGCCCCAATGGCTGAGCTATTGCCATATATATTACAAGAGCAGCAAGATACAACCTGAAAGCAGCTCCAATAATTTTCGATAGAATGAAAAAACCGGAAGTCGTTAAGTAACCTTGTTGCCCCATTTTGTGTGACAAAACCGTATAAATTGAAACAATGTTTTGTTTGTAGTAGAAGGGCAACAAAAACAACGCGATGATGAGGTATCCCACAAAGTTTCCCATAACAAACTGCAGGTAGTGAAATGCACTGTTTCCCACTTCTCCGGGAACTGAGATAAAAGTTACACCTGAAAGAGTTGCGCCAACCATTCCGAAAGCAACGATAAACCACGGCGATTTTCGATCTCCTGTGAAAAAAGTTTTGCTGCTGTTATTCCGGCCTGTGAAAAATGAAATAGTAAGCAGTACTATAAAATATCCTATAAATAAAATGAGTAGTATTTGTGGTCGCATATTATTCAAAATCAGGATATAATAAATATCTTTTGCGCATAGATTTGTACTTGTTAATTTCTGCGCCCCAGCTTTGTATTATTGAGCCTTCATCACAGCCTTCGTTAATCTGCCTGTAGAGAGTCTGGTTTCCCGACAAAAGCTCAAACCATCGTTTGCTTTTCCAGAAATCACCATCATTCATTTGTTTATGAAATTGCAGAAAATATTTTAAAGTGAAATGTGGTGCTGGTTTCTCATTTCTTAAATCGAGCCCAGTGCACTCCTCCCCTTCGTGGACAGGCTGGTTGCTTACTCCTGGAATAGTATGTGGTGTAAATGTAAAATTTCCGGTCTCGAAACCAGGGTAGCCAATTATCTGAAACGGGAATTCAGTGCCTCGTCCGATGCTTACGTTGGTGGCTTCAAAAAAGCAGAGTGAGGGATAAAGTCGTATAGCCTGATAATTTGGCAGATTGGGTGATGGTTTTATAGGGGGTTCATATCGGGTTTTATGGGTGTAATTCTCCACCGTGATTACAGTTAGTTCACAACGTCTATCATTTTCGAGCCAGCCCTCGCCGTTTATCATCAAGGCCAATTCGCCAATTGTGCAACCGTGTACAACCGGTATGGGATGCATGCCCACAAAAGATTTGAGCGCAGGGTCAAGAACCGGGCCGGCAACGTAATCGCCATTCGGATTGGGGCGGTCAAGCACCAGAAGTTCTATATTGTTAACAGCGCAAGCCTCCATAAGCAGATGCATGCTACTGATATAAGTATAAAAACGACATCCTACGTCCTGCATGTCGAATACAACAATGTCGATGTTATTTAAATCGTCGCCTGAGGGTTTTTTCTTTTCGCCGTATAGCGAAACAATGGGTGTCCCGGTTTTTTCATCTATCGAACTATTTATTTCTTCACCATTGGCAGCTTCGCCCCTGAATCCATGTTCTATTGCAAATACTTTTTTAACCTTTATGTTTTTTGAAATAAGAAAATCAAGGAGGTGTACACTGTCAACCAATGATGTGTGGTTGGCCATTATAGCCACATTTTTATTACTCAGCAAATTAATGTAGCTTTTAAATTGGTTTGCTCCGGGAACAGGAGATTCGGATAAATTATTTGCTGAGCATCCCAATATTGTCAATAGTAGTATTAAGCTTGTTAATATGTAGCTGGCAAGTTGCTTCATAACCTTGTTTGTATTGGTTTTTTTATAAATTTACATTTATTCTGGAACGTTACAAAAATCGTAAAAATATATGCGCTTAGCACAAATTATAATAATTCTTTCAATATTACTTTCGACGCAGGTTTTTTCTCAGAAACCTGTTTTTTTTGAAGCAGGCACTCAATGGGTCGATTCGGTAATGAAAGAAATGAGTATTGAAGAAAAAGTCGGACAGCTTATTATGGTAACCTCATATCCTTCGCAGGGAGAGGCTAACGAACAAAAAATCCTAAACTATATCCGTGAATATCACATTGGCGGTGTGTTGTTTTTAAAAAATTCGCCATCTCAAATGGCACAAAGCATTAATCGATACCAGGCTAATTCGGCGATACCTCTATTTATGGCGCTTGATGCTGAAAATGGCTTGTCATTCAGGCTCGATTCGGTAGTTGAATATCCTTACGCTATGGGGCTGGGAGCGCTTAACAGTGATAGTATGATTTACCGTATGGGACGCGAAGTGGGACAGCAGTGCCGGGCATTGGGTATCAATCTTAATTTTGCACCCGTAGCCGATGTAAATTCCAACCCGCAGAATCCAATTATTAATTATCGGTCGTTTGGTGAAAATCCGGCAAAAGTAGCACATAAATCATGGGCACTGGCTAAAGGAATACAGGATGAAGGCATTGTAGTTACAGCCAAACATTTTCCAGGACATGGCGACACCAAATACGATTCACATCTTACTTTGCCTGTTATCAAAAGAAAATACGAACAGCTTAACAGTGTCGATTTTGAGCCTTTCAGATACGCAATTAATCAAGGAATTAACGGAATTATGAGTGCCCATATCAGTTTGCCATTAGTCGATAAAACCGGGTTACCCGGAACCTTATCGCCGAGAGTGATGACGGATTTCCTTCGCGATTCATTAAAATTCGAAGGTTTGGTATTCTCTGATGGAATGAATATGAAGGGAATTACCAACTATTTTGATGAAGGCGAAGCCGCTGTAAAAGCTTTGCTCGCTGGTGTTGATGTAATTGAATTTGTATTGAATCCTGCAAAGGTATCGCAAAATATTATTGCTGCTATTCAAAGTGGTGTGCTTACAATGGAAGCAATAAACAATAAGTGCCGTAAAGTTTTGATGTCCAAAAAATGGGCTGGTATCGATTCTTATACTCCTGTAGATGTAGAAACCCTTCATAAAAAAATAAATACTGGTGAGTACAGACTTACCTCACGTTATTTGCACGAAAAATCGCTTACTGTTATAGAAAATAAGAATATTTTAATTCCATTACAACAACTCGACACCTTGCGTATAGCATCTGTGTCTATTGGAGCTGCCACTGAAACACCATTTCAGAAAATGCTGGCTAATTATACCAGCATCGATAATTTCTATATCGATACCGATGAGTCTTTTTCTGAATTGGATAAACTTTTGAAAAAATTAAAAAGTTACAATCTCGTAATTGTGGGCGTACACGGAACACATTTACCTTCAAGAGCATATTTCGGGGTAAAGCCCATGCATGCCGAGGCAGTTAGTCGAATCATTAAAGATAAAACAAGCATTTTGACCTTTTTTGCCAATCCATATTCACTGAAATACTATAATGGTATTGAAAAAGCCGGTAGCGTGATTCTTGGTTATGGATCAAACGAACTTTATCAGGAGTATGCAGCTCAGCTTATATTTGGAGGTGTTGGTACTGATGGAAAGCTACCGGTAAGCATAGCCGGCAAGTATAACGAAGGGCATGGTATTGTGGTAAAACCATCGGGACGGTTAAAATACACCATACCCGAAGAAGTAGGCATTTGTTCAGCCGACTTGGACGATACGGTTAGTTTATTTGCGCGATATGGGATACAGGATACAATATTTCCCGGATGCCAGGTTTTACTGGCAAAAGAGGGAAAAGTGTTTTTTCATAGGCCTTATGGGTTTTTCACATACGACAGTATTGTGCCCCTGAAAAAAGAGCATATTTACGATTGGGCATCACTAACAAAAATCATCGGGCCGTTACCTCTTATAATGAAAGCAGTTGAAGACTCATTAATCGATCTGGATGCACCGTTTAGTCATTACTGGCCCGATTTCAGAAACACTGACAAAGCCTCTATCACTTTTCGTGAAGTGTTGGCACACCAGGCACGCCTACGGTCATGGATTGCATTCTATCTGGATGTCAGTTTAAATGATCCAAAGAAAAAGCGTATGCTAATCAGAAGTCAGCCCTCTGGAGAATTCTCTGTTCGATTATCAAATTCACTTTACATCAACAATCATTACAAATATCGAATATATGACATGATTAAAGAAAGCAAGTTGTTGAGAAAAAATGATTATATGTATTCCGGACTTGCTTTTTATTTAATGCCGGAGCTTCTTGAAAATATAACCGGGGTTAACTACGAGGAATATTTGCACAATGATTTTTTGAAACCCTTGGGCGCGACAACTGTTTGCTATAAACCATATAGATATTTCAAAATAAGGGATGTTGTTCCTACTGAAATTGATTTAATGTTTCGTAAAGAATTGGTGCAGGGATATGTTCACGACGAAGGTGCCGCAATGATGGGTGGAGTTTCAGGGCATGCCGGGCTTTTTGGGAACACTAATGATCTGGCTAAAATTATGCAGTTCTATCTTCAGAAAGGAAACTATGGCGATTTTCGGTTTTTAGAACAGTCCACTGTTAACAAATTTACAACAATTCAATACCCCAAAAACGAAAACCGCCGGGGGTTGGGCTTCGATAAACCCTATATTGATAATGCCTCAAAAAAGTTGGAAGATGCCTACCCTGCAATAGCAGTAAGTGATGAAAGTTTCGGCCATAGTGGCTTTACCGGGACATTTGCCTGGGCAGACCCTGAAAATGAAATGTTGTTCATTTTTATGTCTAACAGGGTATATCCTTCAAGAACCAATACTAAACTATTTAGTAAAAATTTCAGACCGGAGCTACAGCAAGCGATTTATAATTGTCAGAATACGTTCCGATACACCAACTATTAAATAATGTTAAAAATAAATTTGGAGCAGTTTCATTTTCTTATTCTTTTTTCAGTTAAACCCCTAATGACAAAGCATTACTGAATTGATCTGATTTTACAATCGTGAAAAAATGCAAAAAAAATAATTTTACTACCAAAAAAAGCTTCTCTTTTACAAATAATCTTTTAAATTTATGGTTCACGAATGTAAAGCAAACGTTATTTTTCTAACCAATAAAAATACATGCCATGACAAAAAAAATAACATTCAATGAACTCCGTAAAATTAAAGACAGCCTGCCTGACGGTGCAATGAAAAAACTAGCCGAAGAATTTGGTGTTGAAGTTGAAACCGTCAGGAATTATTTTGGAGGTGCAAATTACGAAAATGGGAAATCGGTTGGTATTCATCTAGAACCAGGCCCCGATGGAGGAGTCGTTTTGCTTGATGACACTGCAATTTTAGACAGAGCACAAGAAATAATAGCAAATTAATTTTTTCAAGGTATATATTTCTGTCTATAAGGGAGTCATAAAGATATGACTCCCTTATTTTATGCTTTTTTCAATAAAATAATCACTTTCTATTTGTTGAAATAAAACATTGCTTTATATTTGCATCGCTTTAGAAAAAGCATTGGGGCGATTAGCTCAGTTGGTTCAGAGCACTTGGTTTACACCCAAGGGGTCATAAGTTCGAATCTTATATCGCCCACTTTTTCATTTTAAATTTATTGTCGATTAGCTCAGTTGGTTCAGAGCATCCCGATTTATAAAACGATTGCGTTTTTGTTACCTACCCAATATGTTTCTTTGCTATTTCGAAAGCTTCTTTCATTCCGCCGATATTTCGGCCACCGGCAGTTGCATAAAATGCTTGTCCGCCACCACCCCCCTGAATGGCTTTGGCAGCTTCGCGAATAATCTGTCCGGCATTCAGATCCTTTTCTTTCACCAGTCTGTCCGAAATCATAATCGACAGGTTGGCTTTTCCGTTTACTTCGGCACCAAGCACCAGGAACAGGTTTTCGATTTCGCCTTTAAGCTGAAAAGCCAAATCTTTAATTAGCTGCGCGTCGGTAATCGGAATCATTGCTGTAAGTACATTTATTCCATTTACTGTTTCGATAGCATCTTTCAACTCACCTTTGATATCTTGTGCTTCTTTTTTTGCAAACGTTTCGAGTTGTTTTTGCAGCTCACGGTTGTTGTCAAGCACATCCCGCACACTCACTGCAAGGTTTTTCGGGTTGTTTAACAGCTGTTTCATCTGTTTTATCATCGAAGTATTCTCTACCAACAACTCTTCAACTCTTTCGCCTGTAATAGCCTCAATACGCCGTACCCCGGCCGAGATGGCACTCTCGGAAGTAATGTGGAACATCCCGATTTGCCCGGTAGCTTCAACGTGAGTACCTCCGCATAATTCAATTGAGTCGCCAAACTTCATTACCCTTACCGAATCGCCGTATTTTTCACCAAAAAGTGCAATAGCCCCCATTTCGCGGGCTTCGTCCATTGGAATGTTTTCAAAAACCTCGGCATTTTTATTTTCGCGTATCATGGCATTCACCATGCGCTGAATTTGCAACAATTCCTCTTCGCTCACTTTTTGGAAGTGCGAAAAGTCGAAGCGCAAATAATTGGGGGTAACCAGCGAACCTTTTTGTTCAACATGGACCCCCAGCACCTTACGCAAGGCAAAATCGAGCAAGTGTGTTGCCGTGTGGTTATTGGCAGTTAGCCTGCGTGCTTTTTCGGGCACAACAGCTTTAAATTCAGCTGCTGGGTCTGCAGGTAGTTTATCGGTAATGTGTATAATCAGATTGTTTTCTTTTTGAGTATCGATTATCGAAATTTTCTCGCCATTGGCCTCAATGTAGCCTTTATCGCCAACTTGCCCACCGGCTTCGGCATAAAAAGGTGTGTTGTCGAAAACAAGGTGGAACAACTCTTTCTTTTGGGTTTTCACCTTACGGTAACGTGTAATGCGCACTTGTGCAACTAAATTTTTGTAACCAACAAACTCCTCTTTATCGGCATTTGCAAGCACTTCCCAATCGCCGGATTGGTGCGACGATGCTTTGCGCGAGCGATTTTTTTGTTGCTCCATTTCGCTGTTGAACTGCTCAAGGTTTGCTTTCAGCCCGTTTTCTTTTAAAATCAACTCAGTTAAATCGAGCGGGAAACCGTAGGTGTCGTATAGCGTAAAGGCATCTTTGCCGTTCACCTCGGTTTGATTATTACTTTTTGTTTTTTCAATAATCACGTCGAGCAATTTCAGCCCTGTTTCAAGAGTGCGAAGGAACGATTCTTCTTCCTCTTTTATCACTTTCGAAATTAATCCTTCCTGCGAAACCAGTTCTTTAAATTGCGTACCCATTTGATCTTTCAACACCGCAACGAGTTTGAAAATAAAGGCTTCACGGAATTCAAGAAAAGTATAGCCGTAACGAACTGCGCGGCGCAAAATGCGGCGTATCACATAGCCTGCCTTGTTGTTCGAGGGCAATTGCCCGTCGGAAATGGCAAAGACAATGGCACGCAGGTGGTCGGCAATAACGCGCATGGCAATGTCCTGCTTCTCATTTTGCCCGTATTTTTTGCCCGATAGTTTTCCAATTTCAGCAATTGTAGTTTGAAAAACATCGGTATCGTAATTCGATTGCTTCCCCTGCAAAACCATGCAAAGGCGTTCGAAGCCCATTCCGGTATCGACATGCTTGGCTGGCAGTGACTCAAGTGCCCCGCTTGCTTTTCGGTTGTATTGAATAAAAACCAGGTTCCAAATTTCAATCACATGTGGATGGTCACGGTTTACCAGTTCATGTCCGGGTGTTTTGGCCCGTTCTTCATCGCTGCGGATATCAACATGGACTTCGGAGCAGGGGCCGCAGGGACCACTTTCACCCATTTCCCAAAAATTATCTTTTTTGTTCCCGTTCAGTATGCGCTCTTCGGGCAGGTATTGTTTCCATAAATCGTAAGCTTCTGTATCTCGATCCACGCCGTCGGTTTTATCACCTTCGAATATGGTTGCATAAAGCCGGTTGGGGTCAATGCCCGTTTTCTCCACAAGAAATTCCCAGCCCCAGTTAATGGCTTCTTTTTTGAAATAGTCGCCAAACGACCAGTTGCCAAGCATTTCGAACATGGTATGGTGGTATGTATCGTGTCCCACTTCTTCAAGGTCGTTGTGCTTACCCGATACGCGAAGGCATTTTTGAGTATCGGCTATACGAGAATATTTTACAGGTGCATTCCCAAGAAAAATATCCTTAAACTGGTTCATTCCCGCGTTGGTAAACATCAGTGTAGGGTCATTTTTTACAACCATTGAAGCCGATGGTACTATTTTATGATTTTTCGATTCAAAAAAACTCAAAAAGGCTTTACGTATCTCTTGTGATGTCATAATCAATTTTTTATGCTGTATAATATCTAAAGAATCAAGTCAAACAATTGGAACTTTCAAAATTATTGTTAGTTTTGTTTTCTGTTTAGTTTGTTCGTTTAACGGGAATTGCAAAAATAGAAATTGTACTTTTAGAATAACTAAAAAATCAGACTTTTTTAGTAATGGGGAACACAAAATACCAATTTAATCCGGAATCTTTAAAATACGAAAAGGTTGAAAAAAGTTTATCAACTCGCTTATTTCGTTTTTTAGGCTTCGCTATACTTACACTTATTGTAGCCGGCAGTATCTCAATGTTTTTCCTGTCACATCTCGAAACACCCGGCATGAAAGCACTTCTTGAAGAGAACAAACAACTAATAAATAAATACGAAATACTAAATACAAAACTTAAAGATCTTGAAGTTGTACTCGATGAGATTCAACTACGCGACGATAATATTTACCGTGTTGTATTTAATAGTGATCCAATTCCCGAATCGGTTCGAAAAGCTGGTTTTGGAGGCACAGATGCTTACTCTGATTTAAGTTCGTTGAAAAACTCAGACCTTGTTCTTAACACAACACGTAAGATAGATATCATATCAAAACAGGCTTACATCCAAGCTAAGTCGTACGAGGATGTTTTAAAAATTGCGATCGATAAAGAAAAAGAACTGGCTGGCATTCCTGCCATAATGCCCATTTTCAATAACGACTTATCGTATATTTCATCGGGGTGGGGAATGCGCACGCATCCCATATACAATGTACGCAAATTTCATTTTGGGATGGACTTTGTAGCACAATCAGGAACAAACATCTACGCCACCGGAGCTGGCAAAGTAACTGCAGTCAGAACTCATCGAAATGGACACGGCAAGCATGTAATTATCGACCACGGCTACGGATATGAAACACTGTATGCTCATATGAGCGAGTTTAACGTTAAAGTTGGCGATTCAGTATCGCGTGGCCAGGTAATAGGGTTTGTGGGCACAACAGGCACATCAACCGCTCCTCATCTGCATTATGAAGTTCACAAGAACGGGAAAAATGTAGATCCCAAATATTACTACTTTAAAGATCTCTCTCCACAAAAATTTGAAGAACTTGTGGCAATATCCGAAAATGTAAATGTGAGTTTTGATTAACATATAATGCCTTTCATCCCACCCAAAATAGAAAAACATTTCTACACCATTGGCGAAGTAGCCGGAATGTTTGGAGAAAACCCATCGCTTATACGATTCTGGACAAAAGAGTTTGAAAACATCAAACCAACAAAAAATAAAAAAGGAAACAGACTTTACACCAAAGATGATATTGAACAAATTCGACTCGTTAATTATTTGGTAAAAGAACGCGGAATGACATTGAAAGGAGCTAAAGCAAAAATCAGTCAAAACCCCGGCGATACTATTCACGAACACGAAATTATAAAGCACCTCACAAACATTAAAAATCTCCTGCTTGAAATTAAAGAAGAACTATAATATATGAAAATATTAGATATTGTAGCTGCTATTGAAAATGTTGCACCTATTGCGTTACAAGAAAACTGGGACAATTCAGGCATCCAGATAGGCTCGTCTGCCAACGAAGCAAAATCGACAGTTATTACTCTTGACGTAACCGAAGCTGTTGTTGACGACGCAATAAAAAATGGTGATAATCTAATCATAGCTCATCATCCGCTGATTTTTGGAGGGCTCAAAAATATAACAGGGAAAACAAATGCTGAACGGGCCATTATTAAGGCCATTAAACACGATATAACCATTTATGCTGCCCACACCAACATTGATGTAATAAAGAACGGTGTAAGCTGGAAAATGGCTCAGAAACTTGGACTAACAAACATTGAAACACTTTCTCCACAAAAAGGACTTTTAAAAAAACTTGCAGTATTTGTTCCCGCTGATCATATCGACAACATACGGAATGCAATTTTTGAAGCCGGAGCTGGTCATATTGGCAATTACGACTCGTGCGGTTATCAATTAGATGGAATTGGAAGCTTTAATGCAGGAGAAAATACAAACCCGTATGCTGGAAAAAGAAGAGAGCTGCATTTTGAAAAAGAGATTCGGTTTGAAACTGTTTTTCCGGCATATCTTCAAAAAATAATAATTTCAGCTCTCATAAACGCACATCCCTACGAAGAAGTAGCATACGATATCTATCCAATTGAAAACAAACACCCGCAAACAGGACTGGGAGTTACCGGCCAAACACCGCAGGAAACGGAAACAGAAATATTTTTAAATCACATTAAAGAAACATTTCAGTGTAAATTGTTAAAACACACAGCAATTCATAAACCAACTGTATCGAAAATAGCCATGCTTGGCGGCTCCGGAAGTACTTACTTAAACGAAGCGATAGCAAGCGATGCCGATATATTTATTACTGCAGATTTCAAATACCATCAATATTTTGATGCAGACAATCGAATTATAATTGCAGATGTCGGGCATTACGAAAGTGAACAATTCACTAAAGAACTTTTTTATGAAATAGTTACAAATAAATTTTCTAAATTTGCAGTCCGTTTGACGGATGTAAATACAAATCCGGTAAACTATTTGTTCTGAAACAATAAAATAATTTTTAAGCAAGATGATAGAAAAAAATCAGGACGCTAAAACAGCAGAAATGCCAATCGAAGAAAAGCTTAAGCTGTTATATGAGCTTCAAAAAGTAGCATCAGAAAAAGATAAATTAAAGATTCTTCGAGGTGAATTACCTCTTGAAGTTCAGGATTTAGAAGACGAAATCGCAGGTTTAAAAACCAGGATAAACAATTTTCAGGATGATATAAAAAATCTTGAAACAGCGATATCGAACCGTAAAGCTGCCATCGAAGAATCAAAAGCTCTGATTGCCAAATACACCGAGCAACAAAACAACGTTCGCAACAATCGTGAGTTCGATTCTTTATCGAAAGAAATTGAATTCCAAAATCTCGAGATTGAATTATCTGAAAAACGTATTAAAGAACATACGGCAGAATTAAAAATTAAGACCGAAGCGATTGACGAAGCGAAAGTTCAACTTGTTGAAAGAGAGTCTGATTTGCAGGACAAGCAAAAAGAATTAGACGACATTACCGAAGAAACCAAAGTTGAAAACGACAGGCTTAACGATAAAGCAGCAAAAGTTGAAGATAAAATTGAAGAACGTCTGCTTTATGCTTTCCGCCGGATTCGTAAAAATGCACGCAATGGTTTGGCAGTAGTTACTGTTGAGAGAGATGCTTGTGGAGGATGTTTCAATAAGATTCCACCTCAGCGTCAGCTTGATATTGCTTCGCATAAAAAAGTAATTGTTTGCGAATATTGCGGTCGTATTTTAGTTGATCCTAAAATTGAAGAGTAAGAAAACCTCAAATAAACAGATATAAAAAACATCAGTAAAATATTTTACTGATGTTTTTTTGCTAAAAAAAAAGGTTGACAACTGCCAACCTTAATGTTTTTTTATCTCGAAAGAATTTATTCTTTATCTTCCTTTTTCTCATCTGTATTTTCAGCCTTTTCTTCAGATACTTCAGCTTTAGTTTCATCAACCTTAGGTTCTTCAACTTCTTCCTTTTTAGTATCTTCAACAGCGGTATTTTCAACTTTTGGCTTTCCCTGAGCATTAGCATCAGGTGAAACTGCAGTTGATTTTGACTTACTACCACCTCTACGACGACGAGAAGATGATTTCTTAGTTTCTTTCGTTTCGAGCATGTTTTCGTTATAATCAACCAATTCGATGATACACATTTCTGCGTTATCACCTAAGCGGTTACCAGTTTTCAGGATACGTGTGTAACCACCTGGACGATCCATGATTTTTGGAGAAACCTCGCGAAAAAGCTCTGAAACAGCCTCTTTATCCTGTATGTAACTAAAAACAACTCTCCGGCTGTGTGTTGTATCTTGTTTTGATTTAGTAATCAAAGGTTCAACATACATTTTTAAGGCTTTGGCCTTGGCAACAGTCGTTGTTATTCGTTTATGCAGAATAAGCGAGCTGGCCATATTCGCAAGCAAAGCTTTACGATGAGCGCTTTTTCTGCCCAAATGATTAAATTTCTTATTGTGTCTCATCGGTATTCTATTCCTTATCTAGTTTATACTTACTAATATCCATCCCGAAATTCAGATTCATACCTGACAATAGATCGTCGAGCTCGGTAAGTGATTTTTTACCAAAGTTACGGAACTTTAACAGGTCGTTACGATTGTACTGCACAAGATCTCCAAGTGTCTCAACATCAGCCGCTTTCAAACAATTCAACGCACGCACAGATAAATCCATGTCAACGAGTTTTGTTTTAAGCATTTGGCGCATGTGAAGTACTTCTTCATCAAATTCTTCATTGGCAAATTTCTCATCTGAATCGAGTGTGATTTTCTCGTCAGAGAACAGCATGAAGTGATAAATAAGAATCTTTGCAGCTTCTTTTAAAGCATCTTTAGGATGAATAGAACCGTCAGTTTTTATCTCGAACACCAACTTTTCGTAATCGGTTTTTTGTTCTACACGATAATTCTCAACGGCATATTTTACATTCTTGATTGGAGTGTAGATCGAATCTATTGGAATAACACTGTATTCTTCTTCTACAGGTTTATTTTCAACAGCTGGAACATAACCACGGCCCTTTCCGATAGTAATTTCCATTTGGAGCTTAACAGAAGACTCCATTTCGCAAATTACCAAATCGGGGTTTAGCACACTAAAACCCGACATGAACTTATTCAGGTCGCCGGCTGTGAATTTGTCTTGTCCGGTAATGGTAACCGATACTTTTTCTCCGTCAAAATCTTCAACCTCATTTTTCAAACGAATTTGTTTAAGGTTAAGAATAATTTCGGTTACGTCTTCGATTATACCTTTAATCGTGGCAAATTCATGCTCTACTCCTTCGATTTTAATAGTAGTTATTGCATAACCTTCCAGTGATGATAATAAAATACGGCGTAAGGCATTACCAATTGTAATACCATAACCTGGCTCCAAGGGACGAAATTCGAATTTTCCATTCATTTCGTCCGATTCGAGCATTATCACTTTGTCGGGTTTTTGAAAAGCTAATATTGCCATAGTTTTTGTATATGTTATTATTTCGAATACAACTCAACAATCAGTTGTTCTTTAATGTTTTCCGGTATTTCTTCACGTTCTGGAACATTGAGGAATTTTCCAGAAAAAGATGCATCATCCCATTCTAACCAAGCACTTTTAGTATAGCGTCTTGATCCTAAAGAATCGGTTACTATCTCGAGTGATTTTGATTTTTCTCGAACGGCAACAATGTCACCCGGACGCAGTATATTTGATGGAATATTACATATAGCACCATTAACCAGAATATGCTTATGTGATACCAACTGACGTGCAGCATCCCGCGATGGTGCAATTCCTAAACGGAAAACCACATTATCGAGGCGTGATTCGAGTAATTTAAGCAATACCTCACCGGTAATACCTTTCGAACGTGATGCTTTTTCGAACATTTTACGGAACTGACGTTCCAAAAGACCATAAGTATATTTTGCCTTTTGCTTTTCTTTTAACTGAACACCATATTCAGATATTTTTCTGCGCCTTCTGGCCTGCCCATGGAAACCGGGTGGATAATTCTTTTTCTCCAACGCCTTATCGGGTCCATAAATAGGTTCGCCAAATTTGCGTGCTATTTTCGACTTTGGTCCAATATATCTTGCCATTGTTTACTATTTTAATGTCAATAAAAATTAAACTCTTCTTCTTTTTGCAGGGCGACATCCGTTGTGTGGCAATGGAGTAACATCTACAATTTCGGTTACCTGAATACCTGCTCCGGATATTGCTCTGATAGCAGATTCGCGACCGTTACCTGGCCCTTTGACATAAGCTTTTACTTTACGTAAACCCAAATCGTATGCTGTTTTAGCACACTCTTCGGCAGCAGTTTGGGCTGCATAAGGAGTATTTTTCTTCGATCCCCTGAAACCCTTCTTACCAGCTGATGACCAAGATATCACCTCGCCATTATCATTTGACAATGATACAATAATGTTATTGAATGACGAATGAACGTGAGCCTGACCAGTGGCTTCCACTTTAACGACCCTCTTTTTTGAAGTTCCTGACTTTTTTGCCATAATCTTTCACCTAAATTATTTAGTCGCTTTCTTTTTATTTGCAACAGTTTTACGTTTACCCTTACGTGTACGTGCATTGTTTTTAGTACTCTGCCCACGAACAGGTAGTCCAATACGATGACGGATACCACGGTAACAACCAATGTCCATCAGTCGCTTAATATTGAGCTGCGTTTCTGAACGTAACTCACCTTCAATTTTGTATTTCTCGGAGATGATATTACGAATAGATGCAAAACTGTCATCATTCCAGTCTTTTACTTTTGCATTTATATCTACACCAGCTTCTTCAAGAATCTTTTTAGCGTTACTACGTCCTATTCCAAAAATATATGTTAACGCGACTTCTCCGCGCTTATTATCTGGAATATCTACACCAACTAATCGAGCCATAGAATTTTCAGTTATTAAATTTACAAATTAACCCTGACGTTGTTTAAACTTAGGATTTTTCTTACTAATCACATACAAACGTCCTTTTCTACGGACTATTTTACAATCAGAGCTACGCTTTTTTATTGATACACGTACTTTCATTTTAATTAAAGTATTAATTGGTTAAAAACCATCCTTTTCGGAAACTTTCTTCAAAATTGGCACAAAAGTAATTAAATTATTCAATTATCACGAAAATTTCCAGTCAATCAAACAATTACTTGTATCGGAAAATAATACGACCTTTAGCTAAGTCATACGGAGACATTTCGACTTTCACTTTATCACCTGGCAATATTTTAATATAATGCATACGCATTTTGCCTGATATGTGAGCTGTAATCACGTGTCCATTTTCCAATTCTACACGAAACATTGCATTCGACAATGCTTCTACTATTGTACCATCTTGTTCAATTGAAGGCTGTTTTGCCATAAATTTCTAATTTTTGATTTCTACTAATTACCGCAATAAATTAAAAGATTGAAAATACCTGTCGTCGGTATATATTATTTCTCAACAATTCCGGACACACCTCCATCATTATTATCAAACAAAAAACCGCTTAACTTTTTAAAATAATAGATGATGCTCCGTTTAAAATAAGAACATAATCCATCAGCCGCTTCAAAAAGCAAAGATTTGCAAAACTGCAAAACCGAAAAATTTAATTGCAAAAGAATAATCATTTTACAATTAAATCTTCAGATTTTTTCAATAACCTGTGCTATATAACAGAGGCACCTCCTGCGCGACCTTTAATACGACCTGATTTCATCAGACCATCGTAATGACGCATCAGCAGATGACTTTCAATTTGTTGTAGTGTGTCAAGTACTACACCGACCAAAATGAGCAACGATGTACCGCCATAAAACTGGGCGAACGAAGCGTTAACTCCAACCAACATAGCAAAAGCAGGAAGAATGGTCACGAAACCAAGAAAAATTGATCCGGGTAATGTGATGCGGGACATAACAGTGTCGAGAAATTCAACTGTCTTCTTTCCGGGTTTAACTCCGGGAATAAAACCTCCGTTTTTCTTCATATCTTCTGCCATTTGTACCGGGTTAACGGTAATGGCTGTATAAAAATAGGTAAAAGCTATTACCATCAAAAACATGGTAAAGTTATACCAAAAACCGGTGGGATTCGAAAATGCAGCTGTAAATCCACTCACTGAATCGCCTCCACCAAAACCAGCAAAGGCCATTGGTACAAACATAATTGCCTGGGCGAAAATGATAGGCATAACACCTGCTGCATTAACTTTGAGCGGGATATACTGTCGTACTCCGCCATATTGTTTGTTGCCGACAATACGCTTAGCATACTGTACTGGTATTCTGCGAGTACCTTGAACCAATAATATCACCATCATGAAAATGACAAACCAAATAGCAAATTCAATAAGCAACAATACCAGACCACCTCCACTTTGTTCTTCAACACGTGAGATAAACTCTTGTACTATTGATTGAGGTAAACGGGAAATAATACCAATCATTATTATTAATGAGATACCATTACCAATTCCTTTGTCGGTAATTTTTTCACCTAGCCACAAGACAAACATTGATCCAGCCAACATTATTATAGTTGAACTAATATCAAACATTCGACCCGAAAGGACAAATGCTTCGGGAGGGAGTGTCATGTGAAGGTTTGTAAGGAATGCAGGTCCCTGAAAAATAAGAATAATCACCGTTAAATAACGTGTTATCTGATTCATCCGTTTTCTACCTGATTCACCCTCCTTTTGGAGGCGTTGAAAATATGGTACAGCTATGGTCAGCAACTGAATAACAATAGAAGCCGAGATATAAGGCATTATACCTAAAGCGAAAACAGATGCATTTGAGAAGGCGCCTCCTGAAAACATATCAAGCAAACCCAGTAATCCATCCTGGGTTTGGGCTTTTAAGGCTCCTAACTGTGCAGGGTCTAAACCCGGCAACACTACAAATGATCCTAATCGATAAATAAGGATAAAAAACAAAGTTATCCCAATCCTCGATCTCAGGTCTTCGATTTTATAAATGTTCTTTAAGGTTTCGATTAACTTCTTCATGAGTTAATTATTTTTTGGTCATCAGTTACCAGTTAAGGATTTAGATGATTTCGGTTGTACCTTCTGATTTTTCAATTGCTTCTTTAGCTGTTTTCGAGAAAGCATGTGCTTTCACATCAAGTTTTGATTTTAATTCACCAACACCCAAAATTTTGACTTTCTCATTTTTGCTTACCAAACCATGCTCTGCCATAAACTGAAAGTCGATGGCTGTTACATTGTATTTGTCGGCAAGCTCTTGAAGTGTTTTTAGGTTGATGGCTTTATATTCAACTCGGTTGAAATTCTTAAAACCAAACTTAGGAACAACACGCTGTATAGGCATTTGTCCACCTTCGAAACCAATCTTTTTTGAATATCCAGATCTTGATTTCTGACCTTTGTGGCCACGAGTAGCTGTTCCACCATGGCCAGAACCCTGACCGCGTGCTATTCTTTTACGTTTATGTGTAGACCCTTTTGCGGGTTTCAACTTGCTGAGATCCATTATCTTTTGTTTTAATAAGATTAGAGTTCTTCAACTTTAACCAGATGTTTCATTTTATTAACCATTCCCACGATTTGTGGGTTAGCTTCGTGCTCAACAGTTCCATTTAATTTACGCAAACCTAACGCTTCGAGAATGCTCTTTTGGCGTTTGGTTGAGCCTATGCTACTTTTTACCAGAGTGATCTTGATTTTAGCCATAATTATCCTTTAAATACTTTATCAAGTGAAACTCCACGATGTTCAGCCACTGTGTATGCGTCGCGCAGTTCGAGTAAAGCGTTAAATGTAGCTTTTACCAGGTTGTGAGGGTTCGACGATCCTTTAGATTTTGCAAGGATATCATTAACACCTACACTTTCGAGAACGGCACGCATCGCACCACCTGCTTTTACACCGGTACCATGAGATGCTGGTTTCAAGAACACACGTGCACCGCCAAATTTAGCTATTTGCTCGTGTGGAATAGTTCCATTAATTACAGGAATTTTTACCAGGTTCTTTTTTGCAGCTTCAATGCCTTTTGCAATTGCGGTTGTTACTTCGCTTGCTTTACCAAGCCCCCAACCAACAATTCCATCTTCGTTGCCTACTATAACGATAGCAGAAAAGCTGAAGGTACGTCCACCTTTTGTTACTTTGGTTACACGGTTAATTGCTACTAACCGGTCTTTTAATTCCAAATCGCTGGTTCTAACTTTTTTAATATTTCCTGACTTAATTTTTAGAATTTAAGTCCTCCCTCGCGGGCTGCTTCAGCAATTGATTTTACTCTTCCGTGGTATAAATAACCGTTACGGTCGAATATTACTTGTTCGATATTTGCATTTTTTGCCTTTTCGGCAATAAGCTTTCCTACCATTGTTGCCTGTTCTGTTTTGTTAACATTTTGGGCAGCAATTTCTTTGTCTAAAGAGGAAGCACTTACGAGTGTTTTACCTGAAAGATCATCAATTATCTGGGCATAAATTTGCTTATTGCTTCTGAATATGCTCAAACGTGGAACATCTGTGGTCCCGGTGATGACTTTCCGAATCCTCTTTTTAATTCTGTATCTTCTTGCTTGCTTTGTTAAAGCCATGATTATTTACAATTAAACGTTATTTTGCAGCAGCTGATTTACCAGCCTTACGTCTTATAATTTCTCCATCGAACTTAACACCTTTTCCTTTGTATGGTTCTGGTGCACGGAACGAACGAATTTTAGCAGCAACCTGTCCTAACAATTGTTTGTCGTGACTCTTCAGCAAAACTGTTGGATTACTGCGCTTATCAGTATGAGCTTCAACTTTAATCTCAGGAGGTAGCTGTAAATAAATATGGTGCGAATAACCCAACACCAGATCAAGTAATTGATCTTGGTTTTCGGCACGATAACCTACACCAACAAGTTCGAGCTTAATTTCATAGCCTTTCGACACACCTTCGACCATATTGTTAATCAGCGAACGGTATAAACCGTGTATTGATTTGTGTTTTTTTGAATCGCTGGGGCGTTGAACCGTCAACTGGTTATCTTCGATTTCTACACCGATTTCAGGATCCACCTTCTGAGAAAGTTCACCTAATTGGCCTTTAACTGATATCACGTTATCTTCGATCTTAACAGTTACGCCGGCAGGTATCTCAATGGGTAATTTTCCTATCCTTGACATCGTTTAATTCCTCCTTAGATTAATATACGTAACATAAAACTTCACCACCAACACCTAAATCACGCGCTTCTTTATCAGTGATTACGCCTTTTGATGTTGATATAATTGCAACACCTAAACCATTAAGTACCCTGGGAATACTTGTTGAATCGCAATACTTACGAAGCCCGGGTTTACTAATGCGTTTAAGTGATTTGATTGCGGCAATTCCATTTTCAGGGTTATACTTCAATGCAATTTTAATATTGCCTTGATAGTTAACATCATCTTCGAATTTATAATTCAGGATATATCCTTTTTCTTTAAGGATTTTAGTCATTTCCTTTTTTACGTTCGAAGCAGGGATATCAACTACTTTGTGACCTGCTTTAATGGCATTCCTCAATCGGGTTAAATAATCTGAAATTGGATCAGTCATTTTTTTAAAATTTAAAATTTACCAACTTGCTTTTTTAACTCCCGGAATCAGACCAGAGGCTGCCATTTCTCTGAAATTGATACGGCTTATACCGAATTGCCTCATGTAACCTTTGGGCCTTCCTGTTAATTTGCAACGGTTGTGCAAGCGAACAGGAGATGCATTTTTGGGTAATTTTTGCAACCCTTCGTAATCACCATTAGCTTTAAGTTCGGCCCTTTTAGCTGCGTATTTTTGTACGAGCTTTGCGCGTTTAACTTCGCGGGCTTTCATTGATTCTTTAGCCATATCCTCTTAATTTTTTTCTTTTTTAAACGGCAAACCAAATTCTCTTAACAAAGCAAAACCTTCTTCGTCGGTTTTAGCGGTAGTAACAAAAGTAATGTTCATACCTGAAATATGGCTTACTTTGTCGAGAACGATCTCAGGGAAAATAATTTGTTCAGTGATACCTAATGTATAGTTACCACGTCCATCGAGTTTGTTATCGATACCGTTAAAATCTCGGATACGTGGTAAAGCTACAACGATTAAACGTTCGAGAAATTCGTACATTTTTTTACGTCGCAGTGTTACACGAACACCAATAGGCATCTTTTTCCTGAGTTTGAAATTAGATATATCCTTACGGGACAGTGTCTGAAGAGCTTTTTGACCAGAAATATTGGTCATTTCTTCAGTTGCTACTTCGATAATTTTTTTATCGGCTGCAGCATCACCTACCCCTTGGTTAAGTACAATTTTCTGAAGTCTGGGTACCTCCATGATACTTTTGTATCCGAACTCTTTCATCAGAGCCGGTACCACATCTTCTTTGTATTTCTTTTGAAGTACAGGTACTATTTCCATTACTTAATCTCCTCTCCTGATTTTTTAGAATAACGAACTAACTTTCCGTTGGCATCTTCTTTCCGTCCGATGCGTGTTGCCTCGCCGGTTTTTGGATCAACCAACATGAGGTTGGAGATGTGGATTGGTGCTTCCTGCTCGATAATACCTCCTTGAGGATTAGCGGCATTTGGCTTGGTGTGTTTTTTCACCATATTAACACCCTCCACAATAGCACGGTTGGTTCTTCGAACTACTTCGAGCACCTTACCTTTTTGGCTTCTTGAGTTGCCAGTGACAACCACAACGTTATCGCCTTTTTTAATATGTAACTTTTTCTGCATTGCTTCTGATTTTCAATTATAATACTTCAGGAGCAAGAGAAACGATCTTCATGTATCCTTCACGTAACTCGCGTGGCACTGGGCCGAAGATACGTGTTCCACGAATTTCTCCTGCATTATTTAACAGGACAACAGCGTTGTCGTCGAAGCGTATGTAAGAACCATCGGTACGACGTACCTCTTTACTGGTACGTACAACCACTGCTTTCGAAACGGTACCTTTTTTTATACCGCCTGATGGCAGAGCGCTTTTTACGGTTACAACAACTGTATCACCAATTGAAGCGTAGCGTCTTTTTGTACCACCAAGTACGCGAATCACTAATACTTCTTTGGCTCCACTATTGTCTGCCACAGTACATCTTGTTTCTTGCTGTATCATGGTTACTTAGCTCTTTCTATTATTTCTACCAATCGCCATCCTTTATTTTTACTTAAAGGACGGGTTTCCATAATTCTCACAGTATCGCCTTTGTTGCAATCATTCTTGTCGTCTTGGGCGTAAAATTTCGACGTCTTATTTACGAATTTACCATAAATAGGATGTTTCTCCTTACGCTTTTCGGCAACAACGATGGTTTTATCCATTTTGCTGCTAACTACAACACCGATACGTTCTTTCCTGAGGTTTCTTGTATTTTCCATCGTTATTGAATAATTACTTGTTCTCAGTTAACTGACGTT
>JAQICD010000130.1 GCA_027858715.1 Prolixibacteraceae bacterium | reverse complement strand
TTCTTAAACGATTCAAAATTGACGATAATAGCACCGCTATATGAGGAGATTTTGAAGAAGTGTAAGGGCTCAAGACAAAAAAACATCCCGAAGGATAAAACTTAAACAGTTTCTTAATTCAAGTTTAAATCTCGATAATTAATTCTACCTCACATATCTAAACAAATTGTAATTGATCCAAAAAAACCCCGCTGTCGTGTTGACAACGGGGTTTTATGATTGGAGCGAGAAACGGGACTCGAACCCGCGACCCCGACCTTGGCAAGGTCGTGCTCTACCAACTGAGCTATTCTCGCGAAAAATGTATTAGAACTTATACTATAAACCCTCCGAATAACATCAGAATTGGTTATTTTATTAATACCGCCATGAACTTATGTCCCTGAAAGCGGATGCAAATATAAAATATTTTTCTTTACGCCAAAAGCCAATGAAATGAATATTTGTTTTTTTATGAAAGTTCAACAGGACTTGCATTCATAAGAGCATGTGTTTATGAGTGCATATGTGCATAAGTCAAACCTATTTATCACACAGCAACACAGGTCATAATGCACTAAAACACTCCTGCACACTAATGACTGATGACTAATGACTATTGACTAATTACCCCTTTAACCCGGAAATCTTTTTAATTTCGTTAAGTTTATTAAGCGCCTCAACCGGAGTAAGGTTATTAATATCAAGGTTCATTATCTCATCGCGGATTTGTTTTAGCACAGGGTCGTCGAGTTGGAAAAAACTAAGTTGCATCCCCTCGCGCCCGGCACTGATATTATCGAGCGGTTTCGAAAGCGAATCTCTACGGTGAGTATCCTCCAATTGTTTGAGTATTTCATCAGATCGCTTTACCAGACTTTTTGGCATTCCGGCCATACGTGCCACGTGAATACCGAAACTGTGGTTGCTGCCGCCTCGTACGAGTTTGCGCAGAAATATCACTTTATTATCGATTTCCTTAACTGTTACATTGTAATTCTTAACACGATTGAAAGTATGTTCCATTTCGTTGAGCTCGTGATAGTGCGTGGCAAATAGTGTTTTTGCTTTCCACTTTGGATGCTCGTGAATGTACTCAACAATACTCCATGCAATAGAAATACCATCGTAGGTGCTTGTGCCTCGCCCAAGTTCATCAAGCAGGATAAGACTGCGTTCAGACAGGTTGTTAAGAATACTAGCAGCCTCGTTCATTTCAACCATAAAGGTTGATTCGCCCAGCGAAATATTATCGGAAGCCCCCACGCGGGTGAATATTTTATCGACATATCCAATGGAGGCACTTTTGGCCGGTATAAAACAGCCGATTTGAGCCATGAGCACAATCAAAGCGGTTTGCCTTAGCAATGCCGACTTACCCGACATATTGGGCCCTGTTATAATTATTACCTGCTGGTCGTTCCGGTTCAGGGTAACGTTATTGGAAATATACGATTCGCCAATAGGCATTTGCTGTTCGATAACAGGATGCCGGCCTTCGGTAATTTCAATAGTGTTGCTATCGTTCACTTCGGGCCTCAGGTAGTCGTTATCGACCGACACAGAAGCCAGCGATAAAAGACAATCGATTTGAGAAAGAACGGTAGCATTGAGCTGCACTGCCTGGATATACTCAGTTAGTGCCAGCACCAGTTCGTTATACAATTTAACTTCAAGATCAAGAATTTTCTCTTCGGCTCCAAGTATTTTGACTTCGTATTCTTTCAATTCCTCGGTGATATATCGCTCAGCACTCACCAGTGTTTGTTTGCGTATCCACTCGGGTGGCACTTTATCTTTATGCGTGTTGCGCACTTCAATATAATATCCGAAAACATTGTTAAAACTTATTTTCAATGAAGAAATACCAGTACGCTTCACTTCGCGTTCCTGCATTTCGACCAGAAAATCCTTGCCCAACGATTTAATTTTTCGCAGCTCATCAAGTTCATTATTGAAGCCGGTTGCAATTACATTCCCACGATTAATTAATGTTGGCGGATCGGGATACAATTCATTTTCAATTCGACTTGCAATTGTCTGGCAGGGATTTAACTGCTCGGCCAGTTTAATCAGGGTATTGTTTCCTGAACTCTGGCAAAGCTCTTTAATGGGAATAATGGCATTAAGAGCAACCATAAGCTGAACCACCTCTCGCGGATTTACCCGCTGAACAGCCACTTTGGAAATGATTCGCTCGAGGTCGCCAATCTGTCGCACCTGCTCTTCAATCTCCTCTTTAAAAGATTGATTTTTATTAAAACATTCCACAGCATCGAGCCGATCGTTAATGGCCTGTACATTTTTAAGTGGAAACGAAACCCAGCGACGAAGCATTCGCGCACCCATAGGCGTAAGTGTGCGGTCGAGTACGTTGATAAGGGTTTTTCCGCCTTCATTAAGTGGATAAAGTAATTCGAGATTCCGAATGGTAAATCGATCGAGCCATACAAAACGATCTTCCTCGATGCGCGAGAGGTTTGAAATATGCTTAACGTGGTGATGCTGGGTAATGTCGAGGTAATGCAAAATAGCACCTGCGGCCATTATACCATACTCGAGACGGTGCACGCCAAACCCTTTGAGCGACTTCACTTCGAAATGCCGGTGCAAGCGGTCGATGGCTGCATCGGAGGTATAAACCCAATCATCGAGTGTGAAAGTGTAAAACTTATGTCCGAAATATTCGTTGAACCCGGCATCTTTTCCCCGCTGAAAAAGTACTTCTTTAGGCTGAAATGAATTTAGTAGTTTATCGATGTATTCGAATGATCCCTCGGCAGTGAGGAATTCACCGGTTGAGATATCGAGAAATGCGACACCGGCCATTTTTTTATCAAAATGTACCGAAGCAAGAAAATTGTTTTCGCGATGATTGAGAATATTGTCGTTAATGGAAACTCCTGGTGTTACGAGCTCAGTAATGCCCCGTTTAACAATCTTTTTGGTCATTTTGGGGTCTTCAAGTTGTTCGCACACTGCAACTCGTTGTCCGGCACGTACCAGTTTTGGCAGGTAAGTATCGAGTGCATGATGCGGAAATCCGGCCAGTTCCACAGAACTGGCAGAGCCGTTGGCCCGTTTGGTAAGAGTTATTCCTAATATTTCGGCAGCTTTGATAGCATCGTCGCCAAATGTTTCGTAAAAATCGCCCACACGAAAGAGCAGTACAGCATCGGGATGCTTGTCCTTAATGGCGTAATACTGCTTCATTAGTGGTGTTTCGACGTATTTTCTGTCTTTTGACATAAGGTGTATTTTCTTGAAAAATTGCACTAAATTTGTTTCGGACGAAGCTAAACTATGCTTTTGATTTTACATTTTCCGAAAACTGGTTAACAAAGATAATGTTTTAAGGTTCGAAAGTAAAAACTGAACTAAGGCATTTTAAAAAGATTTTATGAGAAAGAAAGTAGCGATTATAACCGGCTCGGGCCGCGGAATAGGCAAAGAAGTGGCACTGGCATTTGCACGAAAAAAATACCAGGTGATTGTGGCAGAAATTGACACAACATTAGGAAAACAGACCATTGACGAGATTAACGAAATGGGCGAAGCAGCAGTATTTGTGAAAACTGATGTATCGAAAGTTGATGAAATTGAAGCGATGGTAGAACACGTGGTGGCGGAGTATAAACGCATTGATGTGTTGATTAACAATGCTGGCATTTCGGAGTTTTGTGACGTGTTTGAGCTTGATGAAACGCAGTGGGATAAAGTGATCAACACGAATCTAAAGAGTGTGTTTTTTGCATCAAGGGCTGTAGCACGTGTGATGAAAAATACGGGCGGTTCGATTGTGAACATGGCATCGACTAGAGCGGTGATGTCGGAATCAGGCGGCGAGGCATATGCAGCATCGAAAGGCGGGATTCTGGCTGTGACCCACGCTTTGGCGGCATCGCTGGGCAGCTACAGGATAACTGTAAATGCAGTATTGCCAGGATGGATTGAGACTGGCAAATACGAACGACTGAAGGAGCATCATCATAAACAACATTTCTCGGGACGGGTAGGCAAACCCGATGATATAGCACGGGCTTGCTTATTTTTAGCAAGTAAAGAAAATGATTTTATTACGGGAACTCACCTCGTGGTTGACGGCGGCATGACTCGGAAAATGATTTACAAATAAAGCTTTATAACGAGCGGAAAAACGACTCGAACACGTTGGAGTCGAACCACTCGAGACCATACAGAAAGAAAAGAATAAGCAAGGCTACAAAAAATGCCAGGATTGTACCAATCTCACGACCCACTAACTTTTTCCCGGCACGTATAAATTTATTGCCTGCTTTGGTGGCCCATTTATCGATGCGCGTAAACAGCGGATAATAGATGAGCACTAGTACTGCCATGCCAATCCATGTGAAAATATGTGGTGCATATTTCCATCGGTAGGTTAGTAAATAATCTTCAATCCACATTGCAACGAGGTTTGCCAGCAAGATGCCAATAATCAGCACCATAATTTTAAACAATTTACGATACATAAAGCGTCATTTTCAGGTTTTTGAAATCGACAACAGCCTTGTGCTTCAGTAAAAAATCGCTCCCCAGCAGACCGGCAATGCGGATATTGGTAAACTGGCTGTATATTGTATTGATTTGTTCGAGATTAATGATGGCCACAGGCCAGTTGTTTAATGGCAATTCTCCAAAATGTATTTCGTGAAGAACTCCGATTTGAGTTTCGACATGCCCCTCTCCTATGCCGGCCGACTGCACTTCGGTAGCTTCGAGTTCGTCAGTCTCAAAATGCTCTGCCAGGTTAGCGTCGAATACGGTTTTAGACGCACCTGTATCTACAACCCACTGCAAGATATTGTTGTTATTGAATTCCCCTTCTACTAAAATATGATAGTTCTCGTCTTCCAGTTCAATAAGTTGAATGGGTATTGTGTATTTTCTTTTTCCGGCCATAATGGGTACGAAGATAAAAAAAAGGCACGCCGAAACGTGCCCTTGAGTTGAGAAAATATATCTGGTAATCCTGCAAGGTCGTTTATAAATTATGCTGCATGTTTATCGACAGTTCGTGAACTTCGCCTGCATTTACATTAATTTTCTGGGTCTCAATTTTTTTATACGAGATCATTTCAACATTGAGTTTGTATGCACCGGGGGTCATGTTCTTAAACTTGAAATTACCTTCAAAATCGGTATAACATATGTTTTGTGTGCCCTCGATACGTACAGCAACTCCGGCAAGCTTTTCGCCACTCGAGTGGTCTGTGATAATTCCACTTAATGTACTTTCAACCGCGGGTTTACTTTGTGTCTCAGCTGGCTTGTCTTTTGCAATACTAGTGCTTGCAACCAATGCCAATATAACGATAAGGAATACTACTTTTTTCATTTGTTTATGTTTTAAATTTCTTTAATTTTTCTGTTTCTATATACACGACAAATATAGCTCCCACATGTTAAGCTATCATTAGTGCTGAATTATAAATGTTTTATGCAATTGTTATGTGAAACGTTTGTATGTAAAGAAAAAGTAAAATCTGTAAATTTTCCCTCATTCGAAGTCGGGGTTGATTGCCAACGACTAATTGCATTCAGCAATACAAACCAGGGGTAAACTATCATCACTTAATACTCCGTGGTTAAAGTTGCCGAAGAACTCAATGTTTTTAAAGTGGCTTATTTGCAGCATTTCTTCTAGTTGCATTTTGGTAAGCGGGTTAAGCTGAACCTCGTTATTCAACGTGGCTTCGCTAGTTTTCACGGTAAGGGAGGTTTTAAAGTTGATAAAACCGCTTTCGGAATATTCATATTTACGGTCGAAACGAACAATGTCGTTATCGATAAGTGGCAAATTATCTGGTTTGTTTCTAAGTATGGTTTCGTAGTTAAGAACCTGGAATAGAAATTTTCCTCCGGGTTTCAGTAAAGTGTACACCGAGTTGAAAAAATGTTGTACACGAGCGTTGTCGGTAAGGTGCACAAGCGTATTGCCAAAACAGGTAATTGCATCAAAATTATCAGCATTGAAAACCGAAGCTATTTCGAGCATATCAATAGCGCTGAACCGAGGGTTATTGCCATTGGATTTTTTGTCTGCCGTTTCAATCATACTTTCATCAAGATCGATGGCATCAACATCAAAACCTTCGTTGGCCAGGGCAATGGCAAGATTTCCGGTGCCACAACCGATGTCGAGTATCTCCCCCGGAGCTTGCAGTTCTTCTTTAGTGAAAACTACCTGCTGTTTATTCAATGGAAAAATATGATCGTAATACTGATGAATGGATTGGTAAAAGTTCATAGTTGTTATTTATCAATAGAAACGGCGTAGAAGGAAAAATGTTTTGAAAAGAAAGGGGGAGAGAGTGAGCACTGGGTGCTGGGAGGGTAAAGGAATGGGATAATGGGAATAATTTCAGGTTTCAGGTTCACCCCGTGAAATGCAACCTTAGGAGCATATTTCACAGGGGTTGCTGGTTCATCGAAGCAGCCTTATGCACTTATACCCTTATGCACTTAGATACTATTGACTTAACAACAACACCAATTTAAAACTCAACTTTTACAAACACCATTGGCGTGAAGGGAACGGCATCGGAATAAACTTTAAAACTGCCAATATTTCTCTCGAAATTCACATTAATTAGATTGTCGTGCTTAAGGTTTTGAGTGTCGAAAACGTTAAGTACCGAAACACCGGTTTCAAACGTGAAGCTTGGCCTGCCCAAACGGTAAGTAACAGCAGCATCGACGCGGTTATACGAAACATTATCGTTATCGGGGAAAATGGTTCGCAGCAGTTCAACTCCCGAGCCATACACATAGTTTCCCGACAAGTAGAAGCTACCAAAATTAAACAGCGCTGCCAATTTGAGCTCGTGTTTTTGATCAAAAGGTGAACGGTTATATTCGGGCAAAGATGTACCGGGTTTGGCAAGGCGTTCGGTGGTTTCGGATAATGTATATGATGCCCACATAACATGCTGCCCCAACTGACGGTGCAGGTAAACATCGAGCCCCATGGAGCGACTGTCGCCTGTATGGATGTCGAAACTCGCTTCAGTTTTTCGGCCGGTTTGTTTGAGCGAAAAATACTGGCGCGAAATATTGCGGGTTGTTTTGTAGTAAGCATCCACATTCAATGAAAAATCCATAAACTTAAAGTTGGCTCCTACGGTGCTTTGCGTAGCTTTAAGAACCGGCAATCGGCCATTATGAGTTACCCATTGCCACGTATAGTTCTGGTCTTTATCAACCGTTGCAATTTTATACAAAAACTGATTAAACATGCCCCATGAAGCATTCAGAACAGCTTGTTCATTCAATTTGAAACTGCCCTTTAGGCGTGGCTCAACAAAAACAGGTGTTTGGCCAGTATTTGTAAACAAAACCCGTAAGCCGGGTTTGAATATTAAACGCGAATTAAGAGGCAGATAATCGTCGGCAAACAGGTAAAACCGGTTTGAACGAAAATCAACTTCGTTGTTAAAACGGAGGGTGTCGCGCAAAGTAACAATGTAGGTAAAACCGGCATCATTTGTAGCGATTCCGATGCCCGTCCGCAGTGTATGTCCGCCTGTAAAGCTGAAATCGTTCTCGATGCTTGCTCTATGTTCAACAACGTTGTTTTTGAAGCCAATTGAGTCGTTGTTAATGATTTGTTCAGTGTTTTCCTCTCGAATAAAAACATGATCGATTGACGAAGTTTTAATCCCTGAACGTGAATAGTTAAAACGGATTGTATTGCCATTATTCCATCGGTGTGCGTAAATGGCCGAAAACCCTGTTTGTTTGTTTTCTTCTATGCTGTTCACGGCAACTTCAATTGGGGTGAAAGCTCCGAGCCGCCCCCGTCCGGGCAGGTTGCGATCGAAAGAAGCATCGGCAGTCAAATTAAAAAAGTCGCCACCAGAGTAAAAACTTGCGGTACCCATGTCGCCATTATCAAAGGCAATAGAGTATTTCAGGTTCAGGTCTCTGAAGGTGTAACTTTCGGGATAAACGGCAATGTCGGTTTCGAATTTCGATTGCTGAAACGATTTGCTTTGGGGGCTCTGCTGTGGACGTGTGGGTGCAAAAATATTGAAATCGCCCGCATCGTAAAGATTATAGAAAGTTTGACGGTAAGCTGCTACCAGCGATGAATTTCCAAATAAAGGTATTTCGGCCATCCCGTTCAGGGCGGTGTTGCTTAACCCCACATTGAATGTTGGCTTTAGCTGTGAACCGTTTTTCCCCGAAATATTTACGATACCACCCACGTGGTTACCATAGCGGGCATCGGCTCCACCTTTTATTATTTCGATTTTTTTTACCATAAACGGGTTGATGACACCTATGTTGTCGTTATAATTTTTCATTCCGAAAAGAGTAAAACCATCGAAAATAATACGACTTTGCCCATTGGTGCTGCCCCACATCAGCAGGTCGGTTGTTTGTTCGCCGGCCGCTTGTATTCCGGGCATTAATCGCAGGTGGTTGAAAACGGCATTATCGCCCTGCCCTGGCAGGTAAGCGGTTATTTTGCTGTTAAGTTGCATTGCCCCATTATTACGGGGACTAACAATATCGCGCGCAATTTGCCTGCTGCTAACTTTTACTTCGGGAAGCCTGCGTGGCGAGGGCTTAAGTTCAAAACGATGTTCGGGGGCATAACTTAAGAGGGTGTCGAGAATAAAATAGCCGAGGTGCGATACGTGAATATTGAAATCCGTGTCGGCTGATGCTGTAAACGCAAACGAGCCATTAACATCGGAGATGGTGGGTCGCTTGTTGATAATGATGTGTGAATAAGGAAGTGGCTCAAATGTTTCGGCATCGACGATGGTGCCCGAGAGCCTAACCGGTTGGTTTTTTTCAATAATTTTGTTTTTATCGGGAATAATAATGTACACACCGCCCTGTTGTTGTAATTTTAGCGGAAGATCTTTAATTAAAAACGCAATGGCTTCGTGTTTGCTGTTAAACGTTTTGGAGACTGACACTTTAAAGCGTGCAAGTTCACTCTCGCTGTACGAAAAATGGTAATCGTATCGGTCGCGCATTTCGAGCAAAACCAATGAGAGATTTTTGTTTTTGGCTTCAATGTGTATTTTGTCGGGTTGCGCAAACCCTGTGTTCACCATCAACAAAAAAAGAATAATGCTTATCGTGGTCTTCATCATTCATTTTCGAGAATAATTAAATACGAACCGGGTTCTGTTTTTGTGTATGTGAGGCCAAAAGCCGGACAAATAAGCCCCAACACTTCTTCAACGTCGTTCTTGCGCGAAAAATTGCCTGTATAGCTTGCCGCTATGCCTGTATTTATCTCAATCTTTACGTCGTACTGGCGTTCTATTTCGCTTAACACCTTTTTTAGCGGGGTGGCGGTAAATTGAAAATAGCTGTCTTTCCACGAAATTTCGGGCAGCGTATCGATGTTTTTATCAATGCTAATGCCTCCATCTGGCAATACAATTGCACGGCTGTTTGGTTCGAGCAGGGCTTTCTCGTTGGTCAGTGAAGTTACTTTTACTTTACCGGTAATGCAGGTAACGGCATAATTACTTTTGCGGGCAAAAATATTGAAACTGGTACCGACTACCTCGGTCGTTCCAACTAACGAAACGACAGTGAACGTTTTTCCTTTGGCTACATCGAAAAAAGCTTCGCCGTAAAAATGCGCTTCGCGATTTATTTTCCACCAGTAGGGTTTAAAGCTAATTTCAGACTGGGCGTTTAATTGTACTGAAGAGCCATCGGGCAGAACAGCAGTAAAGTGATGGCCGGCAGGTACGCTTATGGTTTTGGTATAAAAGTGAAAAAAACCGGTAAGACCAATAAACAAGAGCAATACAGCAGCAGCCGATAAAAAAAGCGGGCGTAGTATGATTTTGCGTGCCACAGGCTTTTCTGAAATTGAAGCCTCCACATCGCCCCATATCTCATCCGAGGTACGCTTCCATCGGAATGTACCGTTTGCAAAGAAATCTTTGCTTTGTTTGTCGGTAAACGCCAATCTGTTATGTTGTGTATTCTTGCTCACTGTATCTTATTTTTTGCCTGAAAAAGTTAATAACGAATAAAATGGGGGTTTTCAATCTGCTGCCAAGTTCTTTCTTTAAATGTTCAAGGGCCAGGCTCATCCGTTTTTCGATGGCTTTTACGCTGAGATCAAGTTGCACCGCAATTTCGCGGTATTTCAACTCATCGATACGGTTCATTAAAAACACGGTTCGCTGTTTTTCGGGCATGGTTTTTAAAGCTGTTTCATAGGCAATTTTCAATTCTTTAAAGTTGTATTCGTCTTCGGGTGTAAGGCTTTTTTGGTTTGGTTCAAATGTGTCGAAGAAACTAAATTCTACTTTTTTATGCCGATAATCGGATATGAAAAAATCGTTCGCTATTTTGAAAAGTAATCCTTTAACTGTGCGCTTATCAATATTAATTTGCTTTTCCCACACACGCATAAAAGTGTCCTGCGCAATATCAGTTGCCAGCTCTTCATTCCCCGACCGGTAGAGAATGTAACGCCTGACATCGTCAAAATACTTATCGAATAATAATTTAAACTCTTCCTTTTTCAAAGTATGCCTGTTTACACTTAACAATTGAAATCAAAGATAAATGAAACGAGCATTAAATAAAATAGAAATGACGAAGTTTGCGGCGCAACGAACAATAAATGCACATATTTCGGTGTCTTTTTGAAAGCCATAGACCTTTGATGGTAAAAAAGTGGAGTATTGTTCAATGCTTAACAACACTCCACTTGAAAATCTTTTTTATCTTTTTCCTCCTCTATTATCGCTATTACCTTTGTCTTTACTTTGCCCTTTTTGCTTGTTTTGCTTGTCTTCGCCCCGGTTTTTATCAACTTTCGCTTCGGGCTTTTGCCCCTGAAGTTCAATATCAACCGTTTCGCCATTGGCTGTTAGGGTAGCTACATTGTCACATTCGCCTGTTCCAAAATCGATTTCGGCAACGAGTGTTCCGTTTTGGGTTATCTGAACAATGCCCTGAACGGGGTAACGGCAATCGGCAATTCTTATAATAGGTTCCACTATGGAACTTTGCCATACATTGCCATTGCTGCTTTCGATGCTTGTTTGACCTGTAATTGTAGTTACCCGGTCGTAGCCATATCCGAGCGAATCGTTTGTAGGCGTCCAACTGCGGGTGTATTCACCGGTACGTGTAAGCACTGTGCTGTCGGGCAGCGTAAAAGTAACATCCGATGTTGCCGACACAACACACAACGAATCATTGTCGATCGTGAAAATTTCAGCGTACTGGCCGTCAATTAAAACTGAATCGAAAACACATTGGTTATAGCTTGTAATTCGGTTTGCCCCATCGGTGCCGCGTGGTGCCGATACTTCAATGGTTACTTCACCACCAAGTACTCTTCCGTTGTTTAAAACTGTTTCGTCGCCATAGTCAATGGTAATAACAATAGGATAACCAGTTTCGCTTGTATCGATTGAAACAGAAATAGATGAGTCGTTTTTATACCGGTTACCCATATTACCCGGCTTAAGGTTTTTGCTTCCTTTATAGTTGGTCAACTTCCGCAACATTTTTTCATATTCAGCAAAAATGCCCACTTCGAAGTTTGCTTCGTCAAGAATGCTTTCGGTTAGCAGATCGTTTTCTGCAATTTCAGCCGACTTTAGTAATGCTTCATCGTTGTTTACTCCAGGAGTCGATTCGATACTGTCCTGACATGACCATAAGCCTAAAATTGCTGTTGCTAATACGATTAGAATAATTTTTGATTTCATAATCTCTTTTTTTAACAATTAAACATGCACTTTTTCTTAGTAACCGAACGAAGTTGATTTTACCCTACCGTGAGAAATATTTTTCTGAAACGAAGATGATAATAATAAAATGCAGAAAAGAATACAAGCAATGAGGCGTAATTATAAAGTGGGCTGTACTGGATTCGAACCAGTGACCCCTACCCTGTCAAGGTAATGCTCTAAACCAACTGAGCTAACAGCCCTCTATACGGGTGCAAAAATATTGAAAAAATTCGGTATGTGACTATTTCGTTTCATGAAATTTTTGCAATCTCGTCTTCATAATCCATTTGTAAATCCTCGTGCAACATGCTTTGCACCTTTCTTATGCGCTCGGTTTGCCTCATATACAGATTCCCCAGCACAGAACCATAGCGCAAAGGCAGACCTGCGATTTTCATTTTCCGGCAAAAATAAATGAGAAGTTCCAGCTCGGTTGTTTTCTCACCTGAGAATTTAATGTACTTCTGCGTGGTTCGTAGAACCTTTCGAACCGTTTTTTTGGCCAGAAAGGTTCGTGATTTATTTAAATTACCAAACTGTTCGTCAATTTCCTTTTTGGCCTCATCAATAAATAACGATTGGTTATTGCTATGATAAATCAAATAACTGAGCAACTCTTTATTTTCAACTTTATACTTTGCCAAGCGAATACAAAACTGCACCAACAAGTCGGGTGGCAAATGCAGAAGTTCCTTTTTCAGTGTGCTTATTGATTCAGTCTTCATTCGTTTAATTTTACTGCAAAACTAGGAAATGAATAGAATAAATACGATTACAAAAATGACTAATTCCTGAAAAAAAATTACCCGAATTCGCTGAATCCGGGTAAGCTCAATCTTTCTCTTTTTGTTCCCAACAAACGACCTTTGTCTTAACTTCAGGACGAAATGCATCAGGTTTTTAAACAAATTATAATTCAATATAGCTATTATACTTATAAAAATCCAGTAATTAGCAAAAAATATTAGTTTTTATATTGTTGTACAGATTTTTTTCTGTAAAAATGTTTGTTATTAAATTAAAATACCCATTAGTTGTACAATAATTATAAGCAGCACCATTGCCAGCGGATAAACAGTTGCATAAGACACCGATGGAGCATTGGTGTCGGTCATGGCATCAACAGCAGCCAGTCCTGGCGTACTGGTCATACTACCCGTAAGTGCACCCAGCAGCGAAAGAATGTTCATTTTAAAAAACAGATTCGCTATAACAGTAGCAAGCAGCATTGGCACAATAGTTATTAGTGCTCCTGCTATAAACATATTTACACCGTATTGAGCAAAGATGTCAACAATTTCGGCACCGGCCGATGTTCCCACTGCTGCCATAAAAAAGAGTAGTCCAAACTGGCGGATAAGCTGGTTGGCAGCACCAGTCATTGTCCATAAAATTGGACCGGTTTTACCAATGCGGCCAAGAAACAGTCCGGAAATCAATACTCCACCTGTAAGTCCGGGGCTAAAACTGAAATTTCCAACCGAGATATTTATTTTTCCAACTAAAACGCCTAAAATAATACCGATAGCTACCGGCATAAAGTCGGTGTCTGATAAACGGCGATCATCGTTACCAAAAATGTTAACCACCTGTTTCATATTCTCTGTTCCACAGGCAATCATTAGTTTATCACCGAACTGAATCCGGGATGAAGGCGATGGGGTTATATTAATACCCGACCGGGTAATGCGCGTAATTGTGGCGCCATAGTTTCCCAAAAGATTAAGCTGTCCTATCGTTTTATTTACATAGTCCTTATTAGTAACCAACACCCTGCGAACATCAAATTGTTTTGATAGTGGAATTTCACGGTCGGTCTCTCTCCCAATAAGCAGTTTTATTCGGGCAAGTGCATCATTATCTCCAACAGCTTTAATTATATCGCCTTTGTATAAAATCGTTTTAGGAGTAGGAGTAACCGCTTCATCTTCGTGCATTACCCGCGATACAACAGCTTTAGTCATAAAGCGAATACGCAAATCGCCTATTGTTTTTCCAACTACGTTTTCATTTTCAACAATAAAATGAGCAGTATTTATTTCGGGATATTCCGACTTTATGTCTTCCATGTACTTCTTTTCAGCATCTTTAATACTGGTACGCATTAACTTAGGCAGAAGACTCACAAACAATATAACACCTATAACGCCAAACGGGTAAGCTACACCATAACCAATCGATGCCAGCGGCGAGCCGGTAGTGTCGATTGCCGCAGCCAAACCGGGTGTGCTGGTTAAAGCACCAGTAAGTAAACCAATGCCAATATTCATATCAATATCGAATAAATAAACGACACCGATGGTTGTTAATGCTGCTGTTACAATAAGTGTTGTGGCAAGAATAGCCAGGTTTTTCCCATTTCTTTTAAAAGAACTAAAAAAACCTGGTCCGGCCTGGATACCGATTGTGAAAATAAACAACACCAAACCTATTTGCTGAAATTCTTGTGGAATAATAACACCAAAATGGCCAAATAGGAGTGCAATAAAAATTACGGCCGACACATCAAGCGAAATGCCTTTTATTTTAATACGCCCCAGTAAAAAGCCGAGAGTAACTATCAGAAAAAAGGCAAAATAGGTATTTGTAAGAAGTTCCATGTTGTATTATTTTGTAAGTGCAAAGTTATGTTTTTAAACATGCTTTTATCCGCTATATCTTTTATTATTTCAAAATGCTTTACATTAATCTAAGATATGACAATTATTATTTTTACTCCAAATTCTGAATCTTCCTTATTTATTGTATCTTTCGCTTAACTTAAATTTTATAAATATGGCCAGTAAAAGAGAATTAAAAAAAGATATCAGATTACTCACAGAGCAGGTAATAATGGATGCACTGGAAGTAGCTTCTGTTTTAGAAAAAGAAGCTGAAAAGCAAAAAGTGCTCGATATTATTATTGAACTTACCGAAAAGCACAACGATTTGCTGTCGAGAGTTAATCATCCCGACGGAAAAGAAAATCCAAAACTTGTGCACGAACATTATAAAAAAGTAATCGACGATCTGCTGAATGCATGTAATCAGGCATACGAAGAATTAGGTAAGCTCGCGGCATAAGATTTTATAACCCTGTAAAAAACATATTATATGAACTTCTTTTCACACAAAGTGCTTTTCTGTGCATTTGCTTTATTTATTTTGTATTCGTGTAATACCAATAAAAAAAACGAGTTAATGGTTTTCGACAAAGAGAAGCCCAACTCGTTTACCCTGGCCAATAAGCAGGGAGGTGCTCCTTTCATTATCGATGCTGCTGAAGACGATGTTGTTGGCATTGCTGTCGATATGACAGCCACTGATATATTGACGATTACAGGGAACAAACCCGAAGTTTCTTCTTCTCTATCCAAACAGATTCCACACGTTGTTATTGTCGGCACTATTGGCCGTTCATCTTTTATCAACCAACTGATTGATGAAGGGAAAATTGATGTAAGCCAGATAAAAGACCAGTGGGAAGCGCATCAACTTGAGATTATTGATAAGCCCTTTGACGGCGTTGAAAAAGCACTGGTAATAACAGGCAGCGACAGGCGCGGAACAGCTTATGGACTCGTTGAATTGTCGCGCATGATGGGCGTTTCGCCTTGGGTTTGGTGGGCTGATGTTGTTCCCGAAAAGCAGAAAGCACTATACCTTACAGGACCAAAAAAAGTTGTTAAAACTCCTTCGGTTCAATACCGTGGTATATTTTTAAATGATGAAGACTGGGCCTTACAGCCATGGGCGGCAAAAAATATCGATACTGACATCGAGGACATTGGTTCAAAAACTTACGCAAAAATATTTGAGCTGATGATCCGGCTAAAAGCCAACACTATTTGGCCGGCCATGCACCCCTGCACTAAAGCTTTCTACTTTTACCCTGAAAACAAAGTAGTGGCCGACAAATATGCAATTGTTGTGGGAGCCAGCCACTGTGAACCCCTAAACCGCAACAACGTGTTCGAGTGGAATATGAACTTTGAAAATGAATATGGCGAAGCAACAGGCGACTGGCGTTACGATACCAATAAAAGACAAATTCATCGCTACTGGAACGACCGTGTAGCGGAATCTCATCAATACGAAAACTTTTATACCATAGGGATGCGTGGTATTCACGACAGCGGCATGCCCGGCCCACGCGAGCAGGATAAAAAAATTGAACTACTGGAAAAGGTAATCAACGACCAGCGCGAAATATTTTCCTCTCATTTCGCCGGGAATGAGCAGGTGCCTCAACTTTTTTGTCCGTATAAAGAAGTGCTTACGCTTTACCAAAGCGGTCTTGAATTGCCCGACGATATTACTCTGGTATGGGACGATGACAACCATGGCTACATTCGTAAGCTTTCGACCCCCGAAGAGCAGGAACGAAGCGGCGGAAGTGGCGTGTATTACCACATTTCGTACTGGGGCAAACCGCACGATTATCTCTGGCTTACCACTACATCACCTTCGTTGATGGCTTACCAGATGCACAAAGCCTACCAGTTTAACGCACGCAA
>JAQICD010000086.1 GCA_027858715.1 Prolixibacteraceae bacterium | reverse complement strand
GTTCCGCCTCGATAGGTATAAACCATCGCATAGTTGCCACCTTTTGTTGCGACTTTATAGTCGTACTTTTCGCCATTTTCAGCTAAAAGTTCCTGTGCCGGTACGCGATCAAAAAACGAACGCGAAAGCATCAAATCTTTAAGGTAATGCATTTGGTATGATCCCGGAGAGTTAAGGGCAATATCCCAATAATCTTTGGCAGCAAAAGCGGGTGTTCCGTCGGTTCTTTTATAAAACTGCATAATGGCATTATGTCCGTAAGTAAAGCCAAAAGCCCCTGCAAACACCGACCAGTAGGCATATCGACGAACATCGTTATGATCCCAGTAACCAAAAGCCGGATCGTGTAAGCCAATCGGAATATCTTCGTACGAAGGTTCACCATCGATGATTGGCTTAACAGGTTCCATGGCATAATCATCGGCAACAAAACGCCAGTTGTCCTGGCCATATCCACGCTCGGTATCGTCCTGTTCGTAATTACGGTGACCCGATTGAATCATGTTGAAATCAAGCCAATCTACGTTGTGAAACCAGTCGGATGAAGCACAGCGTCCGCGTGGATGAAAAGTAACAAGTTGTTTGGGTGCATTTTCTTTTAAGGTACGACCAATTACATTCCATGTAGCAGTTGAATCGCTCCCAAATGTATCACCACCATTAAGCCAGAGCACATTGGGTTTATCGCCATATCGTTCGGCCAAAAATGAAGCATAGGCCTCGGCTTCGTTGTAGGATACGCCACCATTTTTAACATTATTGCCCCACACTGGAATCAAAGCCATGTAGAGACCTTTTTCAGCTGCCAGATTAACGAGGTAATCAACATGATCCCAGTAATCGTATTTATCATCGATTAACAATGGCTTTGCCAAATTCTTATTAATTAAAGCTGAATCGCCATAGACATTCTTCGCATCAAGCATATGTATTGCACTTACCTGCAACACATTAAAACCTTTCGCTGAACGATTATCGAAATATGCTTCTGCATCTTCTTTATTCAGTTTTGTAAAAAGAAGCCAGCCGGTATCGCCTAACCAGAAAAATGGGTCACCATTGTCTTTTTGTATAAAGCGTCCGTTTTCAGATACCTGTAGGAAGGGAAATATCTCATTCTCGTTGTTCTTCACAGGAGCTTTTGTACAGGCTGAAAGGAACAAAACCCCTAATAATAAATACCCAATATTTTTAATCATCGTTGCTATACTTAAAGTTTATGAATTGCCCCCTTTTCCTGAAGAGTATCGTAATTGTTGTTCAGGTCTGTCCAGTCAATTTCTGTTTCCGGATTAATCCCATTTATAAACATTTCGATGTTGGAGTATCCATCACCATTAATATCACCGCTAGCATCCGAAGCATCATTCGGGTTCAACCCATACTTTTCTTCCCACCAGTCGGGCATGCCATCAACATCGGTATCAGTGTATGGTTCTCCATTATATTCGGGATAACCACCCACTTGTTCTACATTTGTAATAATTCCCTTTTTGTATGAATCGGCGGGGAGACGACGACGCGATAAAAACTCACTTTTTTTCTCCTCCAAGCCATCTACGTATTCAACAACACCTGTACGAACCTGCTTAATAATACGCTCGTCAACCGGGTCACGACGTGGTATCGTAGCACCTACATTTTCCAACACAAATCCATAAGCAGCTTCAGCCGGCATGATATCAACAGGCGCCATAGGAAACGGATGGTAACTCCTTATTTGTCCCAGATATTTTCTTGAGTCTTCAATTCCACGTCCATTGGGTTGAATACCACCTTCCCAGTTGTCGTTAGTTACCGTTTCGTTATCTTCAACAATGTTTCCGTTGGCATAAATACGACCAAATAAAGTAGAATCGATGCTACCGGTTTCGGGCTTGGCGATACGGTAAGCAATAGGTTTATCCATAGGAGTAATCGGTCCAGGTTTGTAGTAGTTGTTAATGATATTCCACATCGAACGGTAATCGCCGCCATCCATGGTACGGTTCCACCAGTTATAAATCACATTGTTAACAAAACCAACATCGCCCCACATGCCAATTGATGGGTTACGTGCAATGTTATTTGCCCAGAGATTTCGAACAAAAGTACTGTTTAGCCCTCCGATGGTGCTCCCGAAAGCATGATTATAGGTATCGAGTGTTTCGGCAATCAAACTATTCTGGATAGTAATATTTACAGTTGGTAGTTTTAGCCTTTTTGAAGGGTTTGTCTCAGGCTCAGGGCTCCACATATTGCGGTACATCGAAATGGTTTCATCGAGGCCCCAGCTGGCCGACACGTGGTCGATAATAATGTTCCCCATCACATCGCCGCTTAAAGCATCGTCGCGACGCAAAACATCGGTTTCGCCTCTTCGGAAGCGCATGTGTCGAATTATTATGTCATGAGTATTAAACTTCACCGACTCACCGGCAACACAAATACCATCACCCGGAGCTGTTTGCCCGGCAATGGTAACATATGGTGCACGCACAAGTATTGGATCTTTTAATTGAATTATACCGGATACATTGAACACCACAATACGTGCTCCTCCGGCTTCGAGTGCCTCGCGCAAAGAGCCCGAACCACTAGCGTTTAAATTGCTTACAACATATACTTTTCCTCCACGTCCACCGGCAGTGAACATGCCGCCACCTTCGGCTCCCGGGAATGCAGGTATTTTTGCCTGTGGTAAATCTTTTGGAATACTAGCCCATGGAATATATGGTTTCCCTTCTTTCATTTCTTTTTCAATTACCGGCCAGGCTTTCTCCCAGGCTTCGTCAGACCTGCGTTGGACTTCATCCATATATGCATCACCTTCGGCTTCTAATTTTTCCGGAATATCGGGGTATTGAGCCCATAAACTTGCTGACACACTAAAAATCAGCCCCCCAATTAATAAAATTGTTCTAAGTAAAGTCATCATCTTGAAATTTTTATTGGTTCTTATTGTGCATTTCTCATCTTATGTGCTGCTACATTTTGTGTAACCATAGTACTGAATTCTCAATGCCTTTTACATCAATTACTGTTATCGTACCAGACTTTATATTCTTATCGTTTCTTATTGTTTTTCCTGTTTCAGAATCAATTACCATCAATTCAAATTGCCCGTTGTAATCTGACAAATCGATCTGTACATCTGATGATTTATCATGACAATAAATTATTTGTTCTCCATTTTTGTTGCTCAATTTCCAGTTTTGAGAATCATTATTAACTAAAGGATTCATGGTAGCGGCGCTAACCAGAAAATCATCCTCTTCGGTTGCCGGTATTGGTGCAAGTGATCCGCCAGCCATAAATACGCCCCAGGCAAATGACGGCGACTGGTTTTCAGAATAGATTACAGCTTTTTTCGGAAATTTAGTTTTATAAGTCAACACATCAGAATATACTTGTTCGATTGAGCGTTTTCCACGATCCATTTTCCTCATGTGCTGGCGGGGAGCGAGGTTTTGCCCGCCTTTAGGGGCAAAAACAGTACCATCGGCACGTGAGCTCCAGTAACGAATGTCGATAATATCGACTAATTTTGAACGTACAGGATCAGCCAGAATTGCATCTTGTACATCTTT
>JAQICD010000046.1 GCA_027858715.1 Prolixibacteraceae bacterium | reverse complement strand
ACATGCGGATATTTTTCGATAAACGCAGCAACCGATTTACGAGTATAATCCGAAATAACTGGTATAATAGGTCTGCCACGATCCTGTGTTTTCATATTATGATGCTCGGCAAAAGGTTTCGATACAAGAATGTTGTAAAACATCTGAATTACCCAGATACCACGTTTTTCAGCCTCTTCGGCCAGAAACGCAAACACTTCTTCATTCTTTTTGAATGTTTCTTCATCTACTTCAACCGCATAAGGATAATCGTCGAGTTTTACAAGCGATGCGAACGGGTGACCGTTCCATAAATACAAAGAATTATATCGGTTTTCCACCATCATATCGAGGTATTCTATCCAATGCTGCTTATCGTAAAACCAAGGGAAATTTTCGGGCGTATATGGATATTCATACACATGCCGACCAGGTAGATATTCAGTTTTCTGAAGCCCGATACATGTTCCTCGAAGCACCATATCGGGCTTGTCAAGAAAATCAACATCAGCAGTCAGCTCCCCCTTTTTCTGAGCCTGTTCGCCCAATTCTATACATCCGTATAAAACACCCGAAGCGTCACTTCCTGTAATATAAATTGTATTCTCGTCCGACTTTATTGAAAAAGCTTCAGCGGTTCTGGAATCGTTTACATGTTCTAAAACATCATTTGCAACCAATAATTCAACAACAAGCCCTTCGGGGCTATCCTTAAGATTGTGAACCACGTTAACATCGTACCCAAGTTCACCCAACTTACCAGCCAACATATCAGCACCATAAGCAACAGAAACATTTTCGTCAGTAACATAAATTGTCACATTTTTTTTCGAACATCCGACAAAAACAAGTGCCATAAAAGCTACAAATACCAGAATAACAAATGCACTCGGTAAGCTGAAATTTCGTTTAAACCATCGCATAAAAACCTGTTTTCTATAAAAAATAATTAATTTTTGTAAACGTTTACACCACTTATAGTTCTGTTTATTAGATTTTTAAACACACAAACACGAACATATAAATGCAAACGTTTTATTGCAAAAATAAATTATAAGATATAGATTTGCAAATCACGAATACAAATAGTTGTTACTTATTTGAAAAATCAAACACATGACAAATTTCAACAACAAAGCATTGGTTTTTTTCTTACTACTCCTTGCTGGTTTTTGCTCCAAAGCACAGGAAAGCGAAATCAAGTTTCTGTCGGGTACCGATAGTAACAATACCGTCGATTGGGAGTTTTTCTGCACCGATGGAAATAACTCAGGAAAATGGACAAGTATTCCTGTACCTTCGAACTGGGAACAACATGGTTTTGGAACTTACAACTACGGCCATGCCAAAGATGCAGAACGAGGAAAAGAAGAAGGCCTTTACAAATATGAATTTGACGTACCCGACGCCTGGAGGAACAAAGAAGTAAACATTGTTTTTGAAGGATCGATGACCGACACCGAAGTTAAAATCAACGGTCAACTGGCAGGCTCTGTGCACCAGGGTGCTTTTTACAGTTTCAAATACAACATCTCGAAACTATTAAAATACGGCGAAAACAATCTTCTGGAAGTTAAGGTTTCAAAACATTCTGCAAATGAATCGGTGAACAAGGCCGAGCGTTATGCCGATTACTGGATATTTGGCGGTATTTTCCGTCCGGTTTATTTAGAAGCCAAGCCGGAGACGAACATCAGTCGTTATGCTGTTAATGCCAAAGCTGACGGTTCTTTCAGTGCTGATATTTTTCTGAACAATGCAAGTAAAGGCGATAAAATTATTGGGCGTATTACAACACTGGACAACCGCCCTGTTGGTCGACCTTTTTCTGCTGACATTGAATCAAATACCGAAAAAATACGCTTGCAAACACAGCTTGACAACATTGAAATCTGGACTCCCGAATCGCCCAATCTTTACTATGTTGATTTTACCCTGTATTCCGGCAAAAGGCCGATTCATGAAACAGTCACAAGGTTTGGATTTCGAACCATTAAAATACGCGAACGCGACGGAATATACATAAATGGTATTAAAATAAAATTCAAGGGAGTTAATCACCATACTTTCAGACCTGAAACGGGTAGAGCTTCGAGCAAGCAAAACAGCATTGCCGATGTAAAGCTGATGAAAGAAATGAACATGAATGCTATAAGAACATCGCATTACCCCAAAGACACCCACTTTTTTGATGTTTGCGATTCGCTGGGCTTGTTCGTAATAAATGAACTGGGCGGCTGGCACGATGCTTACGATACCGAAGTTGGTCAAAAACTGGTAAAAGAAATGGTTACTCACGACGTAAACCATCCCTCAATTGTAATATGGAGCAATGGAAATGAAGGTGGACACAATTCCAATCTCGACACACTTTACGGTCATTACGATATTCAAAAACGACTGGTCATTCACCCATGGCAAGAGTTTAGGGGCACTGCCACACAACATTACCGCAGCTACGACTATGGAGCCGGAACATTCTGGCACGGACACAAAATTGTTTTTCCTACCGAGTTTCTGCACGGTATGTACGATGGCGGATTGGGCGCCGGACTATACGATTATTGGGAGCTTATGTGGAAAAATCCACGTGCAGCAGGTGGGTTTCTTTGGGTATTTGCCGATGAAGGTATAGCCCGCAAAGATAAAAACGGAGAAATCGACACTTACGGATCAGCAGCTCCGGATGGGATTCTTGGGCCTAACCACGAAAAAGAAGGAAGTTTTTTCGCCATTAAAGAAATATGGTCGCCTGTTCAAATTGAAGATAAAGACATTACCAACTTTTTTGATGGTACATTAAAAGTTGAAAACCGCTATTTTTATACCAATCTAAGTACTTGCACATTCAACTGGAAATTAAAAAAATTGCCACTACCTTTTGAGAAAAAAGAAGCAGAAGAAGTTTCGGGTAAAACTACAGCACCCGACGTTGCTCCAGGACATTGGGGCTTACTGAACATTAACCTGCCCAAAGATTGGAAATCGTTTGATGTACTGTATATTACCGCTAACGACCAATATGATAAAGAAATCTACACTTGGAGCAAACCAATTTCACTGCCATCCGATATAGTCAAAGAGCTTACAACCACCTATAAAAGCGAAAATTCAGTTAGCTATACCGAAAACGACTCATCGTTTATTGTTACTGCCGCTGATGTACGTTACACTATTAATAAAGAAAACGGATTTTTGCATAAAGTTGTAAACGCATCGGGTGAAATACCATTTAAAAATGGCCCTGATATTTCAGCCGGAGATACTGTTTTCAAAAGCATTGAAGCAACATACAGTGCCGATACCCTCAACATCATTTGTGCGTTCGATGCTGCCAAATCGCGCATGAAAGAATTTACATGGTCGTTCTTTCCTTCGGGCTGGGCAAAACTTAACATCTATTACGTGCCAATTAAATACGATGTTGATTTCGACTACATGGGTATAAACTTCTCGTACCCCGAAGAACTGGTTACAGGTGTAAAATGGCTTGGCCGTGGCCCCTACCGCGTATGGAAAAACCGCATGCAAGGCGTTGAACTTGATGTTCATCAAAAAGATTATAACAATACGATAACCGGACAGGCGCCACTGGTATATCCTGAATTTAAAGGCTATCATGCAAACCTTTATTGGGCGAAAATTCAATCAAAAGAACAATCGTTTACTATAGCAACCTCGTCCGAAGATGTATATTTAAGGCTTTACACCCCGGCAAAACCACAAAACGAAGACCCACGTGTATTGCCGGCCTTTCCCGATGGCGACATTTCATTTATGCAGGCCATTCCCCCTATCGGAACAAAATCGAACGATCCATGGAACATGGGACCTTCGGGCAAAAAGAACATGTTTTTTGACTATGGCCCATACGACGACTGGCGCATTAGAAGTAAAATAATGAATCTATATTTTAACTTCTCGGAGAATCAATAGTACTTAATGAACCAATTACGTTCATTAAACAACTGAAAAACATCATATTATGATAACGTTTACACGATATATAATTCTGTATATCAAAACATTAACAAACAAACATTTTACAATCAATTGCAAACGTTTTATTGCAAAACTAAATAATAAAATATAGATTTGCATTCAGTGGGAGAATAAACCAACCCCACTAAAATTTCAAACTACCAATAGTTAAGAACAAACTAACATTATGAGCAATGAAGAACAACAACACTGCAGGAGCAGGAACTAAGTCGTCGGTTATCGAACGGCTCGATGCAATGTATGAATACGACCGTGAGCCCGTAGCAAAAAAGAAGCTACACGGATGGAAAACGTTTATTGCGATGTTTGCCGGCGAACATGTTGCTGGAACTGAATTTGTATTAGGTCCCTTAATGGTCATGCACGGTGTTTCAGCCGGCGATTTCATATGGGGGCTGCTAGTAGGTAACATACTGGCAGTATTAAGTTGGGCTTTTCTTACAGCTCCGGTTGCTGTTAAAGTACGACTCACCATTTACTGGCAACTGAAACGTATTATCGGGCCTTATCTCACCATTGCATATAGTTTGTTTTATGCTGCTATTTTGTGTCTGTTGGCCGGGGCAATGGTTAATGTTGCTGTTACGTCCATTTCTATCCCATT
>JAQICD010000002.1 GCA_027858715.1 Prolixibacteraceae bacterium | reverse complement strand
AAAAGAAATGAGGGGCAATAAAATAAAATGATGAAGATAATGCGCCAATTAAAACACGTTCTACATTTTTTTAATTTACGACTCAAAAGTATGTTTTTTTCAGCGAAAATAAAATGATGAAGTCAGAAAGTATGTAACAATTTCGATATGTGGTTTATTAAATATCAACAGCAATTCCTATGCTTGTGGTGATCAAAGTTTGTGTTCCCGGTGTTTTTATACCTGTTTTGTTTGTGTTCCATCGAGTTTGAGAAAATCCTATCGTACCAAATAATCTGAAATAGTTAATGGCACCGCCAATTCGTATTTTTCGTTCACCTTTGGCTTCTGTATAAATAGTATAGTCGTATAATCCGTCGTTTCCAAACGATGAAAGAGAATATCGTTTGTTTGTGTTGTTTAAATGATGACGATAAACATCGCCAAAATTTAAATCAACTGTATTATTAGATAAATCATTAGTTCCATGAATAATAAATCGGGTATCTAACTCCAGACGTAAATTTGGCATTGTCATATTTACAAAATTGAGTCGGAATTCTGCTGAGTTTGGCGGCAAATAGAAACCCAGATTTGAACCATCGTGCGTATATGATAAATCGATGGGGCGAGTTGATTCGTATGTGCTGTAGCTGCTGTTTGGTTGATGGGTATATACGAAAGGGGTTATTTGTGTATAACTTAGCATAGTTGTTGTTAGAGGTATCGCTTTGCTTAGAATAGGTGATTTAATACCTATTTGAAATGCATACTGGCTACGGGGAATCTTTAACCAATGTTCATAATCAAGAAAATCAAATTCGTCAACAAGGAAGCTAAACCATACTTTACCTGCTTTGGGTATTATGCCCGAAATACTTAGTTCAAGACCAAGGTTATCGTGATCGCCAAGGTCAACTTCCGACAATAATGGAGATATGAAAGGCATCATATAGGTGATTTCCTGGCGTTTTGACCAAATATTTTGTATGGTTGCAGAAAACTGAATAAACTTGGCAGGAGTAAATTCCATTTTGTTAAGTGTAAGCATTTTCTGTGTTGCACCTAGATCGTAACCGTAAATGTTTCTTTTATAATCAGATGAATTGTTTTCGTAGTTATAAAGTGACCCAGTAAGAAAATAAAAAGTAAACCAATCTGTTGGAGATAATACAATATCAATACCTGTAAAACGTCTGCTTCTAGCTGATAGCGTTAAATTATCATTACTGTATCCTAAAGAGCGACGTTGGTTATGAAAGCTGATGCGCAATACGTTTTCGAACCACGAGCCGGTAATTTCGCCACGATAAATCATTCCTGCAGCAATCCCTTTTTGTATAGGGCCTGATTCACTTTCTTTAGATGAACGGGCATGGATGTACATCGACTCGTAATCGAACATATACGGATGGTACGAATGCCCGTTTGTTTTGAAAGGGGATACAAATGCACCATCTTTAGCATAGCTTTGATAAAATAAATCAGGTGCAAACCTGTCGAACGAACCACCAATTGAGGCAAACCATGTAAGGTTATTACTTAAGTCACCTGCAATAAAAGGTTCTCCAATGGCGGTTGTTGAATACGATCCACTATTACCTACGCCAATACTTCCAGTTACTGAAGCGCCTGCACCAAGAACAGTATATGTTTGACGTCTCCCTGTTTCGGTATAGATAAATCCATTCACCGGACGATGTAAGTCGTCCATGAAAACCCGAATTATTTCCTTTTCGTCGAGTGTTAAGGTAGCTTTATTGAGTAATTCTTGTAATAGATCTCTTATTTGTTGTTTCGTAAAAGGCTTATTAGTGGGTAGAAAATCAATTAAGCCCGATGTTTCATAAAATTCCAGTAAATCGTAAACAGAATTTTCTATGGGAACAAGTTTGTATCTCAAGGTCATAGGTGATGTAAGTTGTGCTGTGACTTTGTTTACAGTACAAAACAGGGAGATTATAATTAAGGTGAGTAGTATAAATACTTTTTTTACAGCCATCTAAAGGTTGTTTCATTTTATTACTATCTGTACCTAAACAGTAAATGCTATGGTTTGGTATCTGATTCGGCTACAAAAATATAAAAAACAGCAACATTTAATCAATCTTTTAGTTTTTTGATGATTTTTTAGAGTGTCATATATTTAGAGATCAACTATTCCAAATTTTCCAGGCAGCTTCGGCTTGTCTGTGCAACATTTCAAGTCCGTTTTTTGCTTTGGCACCTTGTGCTCTGCCTTTCCTCATAAAAAGTGTTTCTTCAGGATTATATACTAA
>JAQICD010000240.1 GCA_027858715.1 Prolixibacteraceae bacterium | reverse complement strand
GTTCGCTTTAAAAGTATTGTTTTGCAATGTCTCGCCACAATAATTATCGTTATAAAAGCCATATTCAGCATTCGTTACCCGGTGCAATTCCGCCAGTCCGCGACCAATTTTCTCGTCACGGTTTTTTGAATTTCCGGGTTGCAGATAGTCGGTCAGAAGATACCCGGGCGTTTCGTCAATATCTTTGTAAAGCAAAGGTTTAGGGAACAACACAAACTCGTTATTCGATTTGTGAAACTCGTTGAGTGCTTCAGCTTCACGTACAAACAAATCGCGTGGTCCGCCACCATTCCATTTCATAAAAAACGATCCATGGTTGGTCTCTAACTTCAGTGCATTGTTAATACATCCACCACCCAAGACATAGCTTGATATGATCTCTATTTTTTCACCGTACTGCTCTCTGAAATTACGAATAAGATGTTTAAATAATTGTTGCATCACTTAGTAGAAATAACGTTTTTGTCAAATTTACAAATATTTATTTACAAGCTCGAGTCGCAATCTCGCGCCATGGGTGTGAAATACTTTTCGACCGTCCGATTTGTAATAATTCATTACCCGGTTGTTGCTGCCAAAGTCTAACAAATATGGCAAATTTAATTGATTGTAGGAATATTTTGTTTTAAACGCTGCCTGGTTAAAAAAACGCAGACAGGTTCGCTTCGTGGTTACAGTGTAAGCACGAGTTGTAAACTCGCGCTATGGGTGGCTTGTAGCCCATAATGGCTAAGTACTTTTTCTATGCTTAGTTGTTGTTTTATATCAGATATTTCCATGATGAAAAAAGTTTAAAAATTCTATTCTGGAACTATTAGACGCAAAATAGATTCTAATTCCAAACAAAAAATTATTGTTTTTAATATCGTCTTATAATTCCGTATATTTGCATTTACACGGGATTATATGGACAAAATAGCAGATGCTTTCGGAATATCTTTAGATTATTTAGTGGGAGAAGGCATTAATTCCTCATTTGATAAGCAAACATTAAAGAGGTTGCAAGAAATTCAGAATATGAAGCCTGATTTTAAAGTACACCTGTTCTCTATTATTGATTCTGTAATCAGGGATTATAAAACGCAACAAGCATACACATCTTAAATTTAAACGATTATGAACTTACAATATATATCAGACAGCAAAGGACAAACAACAGGTGTATTCATTCCGATAAACGAATGGAACGACCTTAAAAAAAAATATAAAAATATTGAACAGGAAGAAGTTAATGTTCCAGAATGGCACAAGGATTTGGTGTTGAAACGTCTTGAAGATTACAAACAAAATCCAGATTCTGCTATGGATTTTGATGTTGCTATGGACGACATCGAAAAAGATTTGTAATGTATAAATCAGTAATCCTACCTCTTGCAAAAGAAGACATCAGGGAAGCTGCCAAATGGTACAATAAACGACAAAATGGACTTGGTAAAAGATTTACTGCAGAAGTTCGTGAAAAAGTTCATTTTATCAGGCAAAACCCCAAAGCTTCAAATGTTCGTTATGATGATGTAAGAACTGCAGTTTTAAATGTGTTCCCGTTTATGGTTCACTTTACAATTGACGAAAAAAATAAAACCGTAATCGTTTCAGCTGTATTGCATACAAGCCGAGACCCTGAGTTATGGAAGAATAGATAAAGAAAAAGCCCGATTGCTCGGGCTTTTTCTTCTTTAACTAATAAATTTAAACATTATAGCAAATACAACACCTACACACCTGCGCCCCTCGTATAGCTTGCGTAACGAGGGGGTTACCGCCAGTCGTTTGTAACGACACATCGTTATTGAATGATTGCATCATTCAATAACTAACATATTACTTCAACATCAATAACGCCACCCAAAAATGCATATTTTCGTGCAGAACTGAATAGACAGGTGCTTTTAATTTTCGCTGTACTTGTTTGCAGCATACTCCTTCCCGATGCTCGGAACAGGCAGTTAAAAACGAGAACAGGTTAACCACTCGGTACGCTTTGCTAAACGAGTGGTAGCAGGAGTGGTAGCAGATTATTCTTCGTCGTCCCGTAGAAAGCCGATCCTTTTTCTGGGCTTTGGGTTTTCCTGTTTCTCCATTAATTCGTCCAGATAATTAAAAACCAGTTCGATGTTTTTGTCCTGGTTGGTAAGTTTCTTTTTGATCTCTTCAATGTCCAGCTTTAAAGTTAGTGTATCCATTAGCATGGATCGCATTTTTATAAAAACCCTCATGATCTGGTTGTTGATCAAAATTGCCTTTTCACTGTTCAAAACCCCTGATAATTGAGCAACTCCGGTTTCAGTAAATGCAAAAGGAGGATAACGCAAACCCATCTTTTCGGGATTGGAGGTGCCAAATTGGCTCCTCCAAATTTGGAGTTCTTCCTGTGTCAATTCAAACATAAAATCTTCAGGGAATCGTAATATGTTTCTTCTGACCTGACGTTTCAGGTATTTGGTTTCAACGCCATAAAGTTCAGCTAAATCCCGGTCAAGCATTACTTTTTCACCTCGGATGAAGTAGATCTTACTGGTGATTACCTCATCAGGTAACATTAATTGGTTTTCTTTTCCTTCAGACATTGCATTTGGTTTTATGGTTTCAAAAATAGTAATTTCTTTTTCCTTGTCTTGAAGTCGCAATTTGCGACATCAAGTTTATTTCAGTCCGCTTTATTCAACGGGTGCAACTTTTCAATCTTTTCCAGTAGTTTGTCCAAATTGTTCATTTGGTAGCGTTCTGTACTGCTTACATGTTTTTTTAAACCCTGTCAGCCTGAAAAAAAGCTAACAGGGACGCTTTGTATTTACGGGCAGCATATTTTATTGTTTTCCTTTTCTCTTTGCTTTACAGTATAAGCACGAGTTGAAAACTCGCGCTATGGGAGCTTTTAATTTTCGCTGTACTTGTTTGCAGCATACTCCTTCCCGATGCTCGAAACAGGCAGTTAAAAACGAGTACAGGTTAACCACTCGGTACGCTTTGCTAAACGAGTGGTAGCAGGGAGTTCTCGGATGACATTTTTAGTTTTAAAAATAGCAAATATTTGCGAACTGAGTATTAGTTTGTTGCTTCCCACTTACTGATGCTCGTGACAGAATAGTTCACGCTTCGCGTGATGTCGTCACAGACGACTACCGGTTAACCACTCGTTGCGCTTCGCTAAACGAGTGGTAATTAGGGAAAACATCTATCCAATAAACCGTTCCAAAAGTTATAAAATAGACTCCGTCAGGGTCTCGAAATTTATATTTACGACTCATCGTTTAAAGATAAACAAAATAAGTAAATGTTGGCACGAGTTGCAAAATCGCGCCATTGGGGGGTCAAAACACTTATCGACGCTTTTATCACTAAAGGAAAACTTAAACAACTTGTATTATAAGGTAAAAGCCCCGGCTACCCGAGGCTTTCTTTTTTATCCAATACATTATTTTCGTTACAACAGGTACAATTAAAAGGAAACTTTTGTTTACTACCAATAAACAAACCAATAAACAACTTTCCTACTTCCTTTACTTATTCCTATTCCTCTTGAAAAACCATGTTCCCATTCTTTTGGCATATACGTACCTTGAGTTAAAAGACTGTCTGTAAAATATTTTCCAGGCTTCGCCTCTATAACAAATAGTTCAAAATCTGAATTTAAATTACATTCTGTTTCACCAATAATATACGACCTATCCCAAAAATTTGGAATGGGAAGCCTATCTTCATAATCAACTTCTTGCGTATAATATTTAATTTCAGATGCAGATGCAATCTTCTTTTTATACCAATTGTTCTCTGAAGTAAATCGATTGACCACCAAAAGGTTCTTTTGAGAAGCTTTGTATTGATGGGCAGAATTCAGTTGATAATATTGATATAATGTATCAACAACCCTTTGAGGGTATTTTGTTATAAAGAATACCGAGTGTTCAGTATGAGCATTTTTAATCCGACCTCCGAAACTAACTGGTTCAGAATCTATTTTGTCAGGAAAGTGATTTATATATTTATTGTCGTACACACTTAAAATTTCACTCTTATATTCCTCATTTGCAATACGATTCTCCAATGAATGCTTACATCCAAACAGAAAAATATTAACACACAGGATAAATAACAATATATATCTTGACATTTTTATTTCTTTTTATTGCTACTATAAGCACCCTGGCTCGAAAGAATCAAAGGCCAAATACCTCGCCCCCAATCAACATTGTCCTGTGTTCTTTTATACCACGGAACAGTTTGATTGTATCTTACAACACTTCCAGTAATTCCAAATTTTGATAACAACTCCGGTTTTTTATCAGGTGCAGTATATTCACCTGGCTTATTATAAGTGATATCAGACGACATTACCTTTATTTGGCTAACGGTTTGATAATCTCCTCCACGTGCAGAACTTGTCGGGTTATCCCACATTGTAAATTCAAATTCTTTAACATTTTCATTCAACGCTTTCTCATACCCTTGTTCGTTCATAAAGCTTTCTCCTTCTTCTCCATTGAAAATCGTATTTCCCATTTCGCTGACCTTGTTATCTTCAGTATCGAACATATCATCTGCACCAAAGCTACCCCATTTCGAATTCGCGGTCGCAATACGAAGCCGCCGGGTCGATAAACGCTGGCCCATTATCCGTATCCATGTAGTTGCCCGACCATAAATCGCCATGAATAAGCGAAGGTTCCGAGTCGTAGTT
>JAQICD010000235.1 GCA_027858715.1 Prolixibacteraceae bacterium | reverse complement strand
TACTTTAATTTGCATCAAGGAGTACATGGAACCTTATTCGAACGCCGATTTAAACGAAAACATATCGACAATATTGATTATCTAATGAAAGTTGTTGTTTACATTCATTATAATCCGGTTCATCACGGTTTTTGCGAGCACCCAATCGAATACCCATGGAGCAGTTACCTGACCTGCACCTCCGAAAAAACAACAAAATTAAAACGCGACGAGGTGTTGAAATGGTTTGGCAACAAAAATAATTTTGAAGAATGCCATACAAAAACGGATATCGACATAGACAGGATGGATTGGGAGATGGGGGTGTGAAAATACTTGCTAAAAAAAACGGGGAGATTGATATAATACACATAAACCCGACAGCGCTTTGAAATAAAATAAAATAACGATACATGGATTTTAATAAAATTTACAACAACACCCCCGACAGCATTAAGCTATCGTTTTTGGAAGCAATTACTGAGCAAAACCAAAAGCTTCAGGCTGAATTCATCGCTTATGCCGAAACGAAGATTAGCAAAACGGACAAGCTTTCGTATGAGAAATTCACAAGCATAGTAAATAATATTCAAGCCGATTACCAAAAGCAATTTGAAGCGGTAAATCTGGAAGACCCTGACTGGGACAATTATAATCCGCCGCATGGGGGTTATATTGAAGAGTGGGAAGCCTACCAGATAGCCAGCGAACAGGAGTTTGAAGCAATTCTTGATGAATTCCGTAACGATGCCATAAACACCATTATTGAGCAATGTCCCGAAGACTTAACCGCCATGCTAATAGGACTTTATGAAGCCACACAAGATGCCGATGTGCCAGACGAAGTTTGCTCGTTTAATGATGTAAACGAACACCTGTTGTCGGAACATAAAAATACCCTTAACGCAATTATTGATAAATTGAAATTGAGTGCACTAACAGAGAACAAAGTAGCAACAGCCTTTGAAATGTTCTTGCGATACAGCAATGAAGAATACCCCGGAAATCCACATTTTGTATCTCATTTCGAGCACTTGCTTATTAGCATGGCCGAAAAATGCAGCAATGCAAACGTACTTCTCGACATATTTAATAAGTCGGGGCTTGAAAAAGAGGTTCTACCGGAATTAATTCTCGTACTGAACAAACTGGCCGGGAATAAAACCGAGTGGTTGCAGTCGGCTCTTCAGTTTTATAAGAACAGCGCCCCCGTAGCCATGGAACTGCTCCTATACTATTTTGAAACCGATAAGGCAGCTTTTGTTACACTTGCCCGCGAATTGTTTGCGACCGACGAACATTTATGGGCCAATTTTTTACAACAATACATTACACCCCAACTCGACAATGAACTTTTTGTAAAAGTTTTTCTAAAGCTTTTTCTTAGAACTCACGACATGCAGTACTACCACAAAATTAAGGATTACCTTACCGAAACCGATTTTAAACAATTGCTTGCCGATGTTAAGTGGGATGAAGTGTTGACGGTGAAAATTCTTGAGATAGAAGAACGCTATGCCGATATAAAACTGATGGTTGAAAAGTCATCCAATAAATGGCATTTTGCCGAATTGATTGAGCCTATACTAAAAATATACCCGGAATTCAGCTTCACCCAAATTAAGAAAATGGCACTAAATACTGTACAAACCGAGCGAGGACGTAGCATTTACGAAAAAATTGTAACATGGCTAACAATGACAAAACAAATACCCGGTTTTGAAACCGAAAGCTTGATGCTTATACAACAAGTTTACACCCACAAACCCAACCTGCCAGCTTTGAGGGGCGAAATGCGGGACGCGGGGTTGGTATAAAACATGACAGAGTTCGAAGGATCTGTCAGGTTTCAAACTAACACAGACCTTTCAGAGTTCGGAGAACCTGAAAGAGTCGATCTAAATAAAAAAGAGTTGAAATAACAAAAAGTATGAACCCTGAAAAATTACAATATGGCAAATTTTATCACATTTATTCACATGGGGTAGGCATGAGAAATATATTTAAAGAAGCGGCAAACTATGAGTTTTTTCTGCATCTATACGACAAATATATTGAGCCGGTAGGTAAAACTTATGCCTGGGTTTTAATGCCAAACCATGTACATTTTGCAGTTCAGATAAAGAATGAAGAAGAGGTTACTGCATTTATCTCTGACAGAGTTCGAAACTCTGTCAGAGATAAAACCGATAAACCACTAAAAATAGGTCAACCTTCTCAGCAATTTGCAAAACTTTTCAATTCGTATGCCCAATCGTTTAACAAATGGGCCGGAGCCCGTGGCTCTTTGTTCGAAAGACCTTTTAAACGAAAACAAGTTGAAAATATTCAATACCTGAAACAATTGATCATTTACATTCATCAAAATCCGGTTCACCACGGCTTTTGCGAACATCCCATTGAATCCCCGTGGAGCAGTTACCTCACTTGCACCTCTGAAAAAATTACCAAGCTTAAGCGCGACGAGGTATTAAAATGGTTTGGCGATAAAAAGAATTTTGAAGAATGGCATACAAAAACGGATATTGATATGGACAGGATGGA
>JAQICD010000124.1 GCA_027858715.1 Prolixibacteraceae bacterium | reverse complement strand
AACTCAGATGTTTTGGTATTTACATTTATCGGAATGCAGAACAAAGAAGTTAAGGTAGGCAACCTAACTCAAATTGATGTTGTGCTTGAAGAAGATGTAATTGGACTCGACGAGGTAGTGGCCATTGGATATGGCACGCAACGAAAAGGCGATGTTACCAGTGCCATTACAAGTTTAAAGGCTGAAGACTTTATTGTTGGAAAAGTTCAGGATGCGGCAGAACTTATTAAAGGTAAAGTTGCCGGATTAAATATCACAAAAGGAAGTGGTGACCCTAATGACAAATCAACAATTAGGTTAAGAGGAGTTATCTCATTAGAAGGTAGTTCAACTCCATTGGTTTTAATTAATGGTATTGAAGGTGGGCTTGGCACTGTGGCTCCTGAAAATATTGAGTCAATTGATGTTTTAAAAGATGCATCAGCTGCTGCGATTTATGGTACCAGAGGGGCAAATGGAGTGATTCTGATAACAACAAAATCTGGTAAACGAAACACTTCAGCTCAAGCGACCTATTCTGGATATATGTCGCTATCAAATTTTGGCAAAACTCTCGATTTTATGGAATCTGAAGAAGTTCGTAAAGGTATGACAAGTTTTTCGGATAAGGGATACGATACCGATTGGTTGGATGCTATTACCCGCAATGCATTTACACATAATAACAACTTCAGTATTGCCGGTGGCACAAATAAAACAACCTATTCTGCCGACTTTAATTATCGAAAAGAGGAGGGTGTAATTATCGATACCTATAACGAAGAAATGAAAATGAGTTTTGATGTATCACATTGGATGTTGAATGACATGCTTAAAGTCAATTTAAATATTGTAAAAGGATTGCATGAAAATAGTGCAACCAATGCAAATGTTGATGAAGCCTCTAATATTTACAGGCAAGCTGTTGCGCGTAACCCAACAGAACCAATCTATGATCAGGACGATAATTATTTTGAAAATTTTAGCATTCTTTATTATTATAACCCAGTAGGAATGGTTAAAGAACGCAAAGGCGATTATGATAGGGAATGGACTCGAATGACTGGTAACATTACTTTTGAACCAATTAAAGGTTGGCAAACCAATTTAATGTTGGGTACCAGAAGAGAAAATACGCACGATAAAGGATATTTTACATCTGAGTATTATTCACAAAGGTATGAAAACAAAACCGGGTATGCCTATCATTCTCAGTCTGATAAAACTGTTGATAATTTAGACCTTACCTCAAAGTACAACGGACATATAGATAATCATCGTTTCGATGCAATGGTTGGATATAGTTATCAGTATGAGGTTAATCAAGGATTCAATGCCAATAACTATAATTTCCAGAATGACTTCTATTTGTATAATAATATAGGAATAGGTTCTGCTTTAAAAGATGGAAAAGCTGGTATGGATAGTTATAAAAACGACAATAAGTTAATTGGTTTCTTTGGTCGTATTAGTTACGGATTTGCTGATAAATACAATATTCTACTGAGTATGCGTCAAGAAGGATCTTCAAAATTTGGTACTAACCATAAATGGGGGAGCTTTCCTTCGGCATCTGTTGGTTGGACAATTAGCGAAGAAGGGTTTATGCAAAATTTAACGTGGCTAAATAACTTGAAATTACGTGCAGGTGTTGGGGTAACTGGTGTGATCCCACGTGATTCATATATGTCGCTTACACGTTATAATTTGGGAGATTCCTATTACTACTCAAATGGAGAATGGAAACCCGGATTAGATATCGATTCAAATCCAAACCCGGATTTAAAATGGGAAAAATCAACAGAATATAATGTTGGTATTGATTTTAGCGTTTTCGAAGGACGTTTAGGTGGTTCCATCGATGGTTATTTGAAGGAAACATCTGACATGTTATGGTGGTATGATGTGCCGATGCCTCCAAATGTATTTAACCGAACATTGGCTAATGTTGGCGAAATGAGAAATATGGGTATTGAAGTAGGTATAAATGCAATACCTGTAAAAACAGCTAATTTTAAATGGGAAACAAATCTAACTGGTTCTCATAATGCAAATGAACTTTTAAGTTTGTCAAACGACTTGTATGAAACGGCCAATGAACACGACGAAGGTGGATTGGGAGAACCAATTTATATTTCTTCTCACCGCCTCGAAGTTGGTAAGCCTTTGGGGAACTTCTATGGCTTGAAATCGGTTGGTGTTTCTGAAAACGGTCTTTGGATGATTGAAAACCCTGAGACTGGCGAAGCAGAAGAATGGACAGACAATATGTTAACGAACGATGCCTACCGCCAGTACCTTGGAAACGGACTTCCAAAAGTACAATTAGGATGGAGCAATACTTTCCGTTATAAAAATTTAGATTTAAGTTTCCAGTTAACAAGCCAGCTGGGCTTTGAAATTATTAACGAACCTCGCGCATTTTATGAAAATAATTCAATTGCGATGAACCGGTTACGTTCTGTTCAAGATGCACCCTATGGTGGTGAATATACTTTGTCTTCAGCTATGAAACAAACCTATGTAAGCTACTATATTGAAAAAGGAGACTATGTAAAGCTAACCAATATGACTATAGGCTATACTGTTCCATTGGTCGAAAACAAGTATGTTAAAGGTATTCGTGCATATGTGTCAGGAAATAACTTACTAACAATTTCCGGATACAGTGGTTTAGACCCTGAACTATCAAATGATGATGCACGTGAAGCAGGTATTGACCGCCGTGACAAATATCCTGTAATTCGTTCCTTTACGTTTGGTGTAAATGTTACATTCTAAAATTTAAATGATATGAAAACAAAATTATATAAACCTATTTTGGTGCTGGTTCTGGGAGTAATGGTATTGTCTTTTAATGCCTGTACCAATTTGGATGAAAATATTTATGATACAATTGCTGCTGAGAAATATGAATTTTCAGAAAAAGATGCAGCTAGTTTATTCTCTCCTGTTTATAGTAACCTGCGAGGTGTTTATTGGGGATGGAATGGTTATAACGATATTCAAGGTGAATCATCTGATTTAAGATGTACACCATATAGAATAGGTATTGGATGGGGTGATTTATATGTTTCAATGCATAAACATGAGTTTCACTCTCAGATCGGGCATTTTAATACAGCCTGGAATAATTCATATAACGGCATCACTGCATGTAATAAATTACTTGCCGACGAAGCCGTTAAAGCATCAGAAGCGGCAACTTCGCAGTTGCGTGGATACCGTGCTTTGTATTATTACATCTTATTTGATCTGTTTCGCAATATCCCATTGGATACAACATACTTTCACGAAGCAGGTTGGCAGCCAGAACAAGCTAATCCACAAGAAACCTGGGATTATATTATCGATGAATTAAACGATATCAAAGGTAAATGTGGATCAGATAATGGAATGGGACAAATCAATGATTATACCGTGAATATGATCCTTGCAAAAATGTATCTCAACCACAATGCATGGTTTAACGATTTCTCTGATGATTCATATTTTGGCAAGGCCATTGATGAGTTAAATGAGGTTATCAATAGTGGTCGGTTTTCTCTGGCGCCTAATTATTTAGACAATTTCAGGGAAGATATATCATCTAATCCCGAAATTATCTTCGGTATTCCTTATGCTGAAAATTATGCGAGTGGTAATTACTATGCAAATAAATGGATACATAATGCAGGCAGGGCTGTTTGGAATTTTAATGGCTGGGCAACCGGTGGAAGTGCTGTTTTACCTCAATTCTTAGACACCTACGATGTCGCTGACAGCCGTTATTCTGATTGCTGGACAATAGGCCAACAAAATAATCAAAATGGAAGCCCTATTATGGTTGATGGTGAACCATTAATTTATACCAAGGAATTACATAGTATTGATAATCCTGGCTGTTATCCTTTCGAAGGAGCCCGCTTAATTAAATATGAAATTCTTCCCGGCGATTTTGGATCACAATATGATGATGTGCCTTTCTTCAGATTAGCTGATGCATATTTAATGAAAGCAGAATGCTTGCTAAGATTAGGCTCGTACAAAGGAGAAACAGAACAAACTGCTGCCGATTTGGTAACCGAGGTTCGTCAACGAAACTTTAAAACCGATCCTGCAAAAGCCAGACGTACAGTTGCGCAATTAAGAGGTGGTAGCGTTTATAATTATGGATATCGCGAAAATCAAGGCAAATTAGGCGAAGAAGATGTTTGGGTAACTACCGAAGAAGGTGGAGATGATATTGAATTAGGAGGTTTGTTGGATGAATATGCATGGGAATTTGTATGCGAGCATCACCGACGCCAGGATTTGGTTCGCTTTCGTATTAACGGTAGCAACCAAAATGTGTACAACGGAAAATCATGGTTCTGTAAAACAGCCAAAACAGATGTTTCTGATAATCACAGTGATATTTTCCCACTTCCTAAATCAGCGTTGGATGGAAATATTAAATTAAAGCAAAATCCAGGTTACACAGAATAATGGATTATAAAAATTTTCAAAACAGATTCAATATGAAAAGAAATATATTATATCTATTAATTGCTTTCATCACCTTAACTTTTGTTGCTTGTGAAGACAATGTTGATGATGCAGTTAGCAAACATGTATATGGAGAGGATGAAAATCCATATTTGAGGGCAGATGTTAATGCCAGAATTGCACCGACCGTAGAATTTGAGATTGGACGTTTTGCACCAATCGTTATCAAATTAGATGATTATGCTGAAATATTTCAGGAAGAGATGGGCATGACCGTCGATCAGGTTATCAGCGGCGTAAAAGATGGAAGTGTTGTGTTTTATAATATCAATGTTAGCCGTAACGTTTGGGATAAAACAGCACCAACCAATGGTAGTACAGGGTGGTATTATAATTCTGCTGGAGGCATTAGTACTTCAGTCGATTATAAAGCTATTCTTGATTTTGACATGAATGCAAAAACAATTTCTCTAAATATTCATCCTGATGCTAAGGCAGGTGATATGTTGTCGTTTAATGTTGGTTTTGCAATAAATGGCGATAATTATGATAAATATGCTCGCTTTGCATTCGATGTTGCAGTTACTGACCCATCTTTGATTATCACAACGGTAAGTATTCCTGCTGGTGATTATGCTAATGCCCCTATAGATTTAACAAAGTATGCAGATATCATTGAGTACAATATGAAAATGAGTTTAGATGAATTCCTTGCTGCTTTAGATGCCAATGAAGGTGGTACTATTCACATGTACGTTATAGATACTGAGAATGAAGCCTGGGACGATACCAGTAGTTATACTGGCAATGCGCCAGGGTACTGGATGAATAACCTTGGACAAGTTTGTGCTTGGAATACTGAAGGGTTTTCACTGTTTGCTGAAACCTGGATTGCCGATAAAAAACTTGCAATTGGCAGGGCTCCCGGTATAAATGCAGGTACAACATTTAAAATTGGTATCGGATATAAGGATACAGAAGCTGAAGATAGATTTTTTAGGATTATTATAACAGCGACTTTAGAATAGAATATTTGGTATATATTCATTTTGTTCAGGCGCAGGTTAAATTGTTGTACACTTGCGCCTGAATTATTTGGTTGCATTAAGTGTGATTGATCTTTAATAGAAAAACATAACTTTTGAAATGACAGTAAAGAATTACAATAGAAAAAATGAACGAAGATTCTTTGGTTTGTTTTTTAACTTCTTTTTTGCAGTGGCTATGACCATTGTGTTGTTAGTTAGTTGTGGCGGAGATGATTTTGACCCGGTATCCGAACCTGAAAAAGATGATACCGAAGAACAAGCTGATACCACCGCTACACCTGCCCCTGACACAACAAGCACTTCAGACCCCGACACAACAGCGGTGGATGAAGTGATTGTGCTCGAAGAATCAGATGTACTCGATTTTAATATGTTTCATAAACCGGCCGAGCATCGCAATGTCG
>JAQICD010000088.1 GCA_027858715.1 Prolixibacteraceae bacterium | reverse complement strand
ACGTCCGGCAAAATTCTCGATGCCATGCAGTATTTTGCTCAAATGAATGTCGGGGTGGGGATGGTTTATTTTTGCCCAGGTGCCGGGTTCAACCGAATCAACTTTAAGCGAAACCCAATAGGCATGCATCAGTTCATTCTGCACTTTTTCATCGCCCATGAGCGAGGCATTCGAAATAAGGGCCACTGGAATTAAAAAAGTATCCTGCAACAGTTTTATTTCATCACCAAGGTTACTGTCGAGCGTTGGTTCACCATTGGCAACAAACGTGAGATAGTCGGGCTGGTGTTTCAGGTCGAGTTTGACGAGGTGTTTTTTTCAATTTATTCTTGAGCTTTTTTTAGCGATTCGGCTTGCGCTTTCAGGTTTAATATTTCGTCGTTGCTGTTGGCCTGTGGTGCATTTGTGTATCCGGCGTTGAAACCGAAACCACGACCATTTCCCATGCCGCGTCCACGACGCATTCCCCCACCAGAACCATGACCTTGTCCGCGTCCTCCGCCAAATCCGCGGGTAAATCCCGGACTGTCGTACCCTGCGCAATAACCTAAACTTCTGCCGGTCATAGGACCTTGTCCCATTGGACCTGTTTTGTCTCCTCTTGCCATAATCTTTAATTATTTAATTTTTTTACGGTACAAAGATAATAACTTAAATGAACATAGGTACATTACGGCACAATTTTTTTATAATTTAGATTAGAAAGAGGTATGTAATGAATTTGATTAGAAGTTTTATCATTTTAAAATATACTCGTATTTTTCATAATGCTTTATTTTTTCGCACAGTTACATATTGATATCCTGCATTTATATATTTTACATGTAATGTTGTAGTGTTTTTTCTTAAATTTAAAAAACAAAAAACATCAAGGTTTATTTCATATCCAGATTCTGGCATTGTGTACATAGAAATGCAAAATTCACAAACCATTAAACATTACTTCAATGAAAAATTTTAGGAACTTATTAATTGTAGCCGCTATATGCTCAAGTACTGTGATAAGAGCCCAAATTGCAGACAAGCCGGTAGCTTTATCAGAAAAAGACATACACGAAAGCAGGTGCCAATGTGCTGAAATTGTTATTTCTGGTTCGCAGGAAGGGGTAAGCTACACGGTACAAAACAGTAATGGCGAAAATGTAAGTGAAACAAAAATGGGTAATGGCGGGGATATTTCCATCAAAACTTCGCCCGTGTATTCTGATGATAATTATGGTGTTATGGCATCAGTTCTCGATAAGTCGTTGTGGCTCGATGGTGATTCAGCGTATATCGAAATTTTGCCCATGATACCCTATCCCGAGAATTTCTCCATAGTAGCCAATATTCGTAAATACACACGATATGGTTTGATATTTGGTTGGACTTCGCCTATGACCAGTAATTATGCCGGGGTTGAGGTTTACCGTGATAAGTTAAGATTTGTAACATCTACCTCCAATCAGGACCGGATATATATCGATAGTGAAATGGTTTTGCCCGATAGTGTATGGATGCAAGTGGCAGTTGTATGCAATAACTACGAATACATTCTTTATGTTGATGGGGTTGAGGTTCAACGGCATTATACCGAAACAAGGCCATCGCCAGACAGGAGCTTTATTGGGGGTGGTTATATCAATAATAGTCTGCAAAATTTTTTCCATGGCAATATCAATAATCTTTCGGTTTGGGATATTCCCTTGAGTCAAAATGAAATAGCAGAACTTGAGCAAAACAAACCTACAGGCGATGAACCCAGACTTTTGTCTTACTATAATTTCGATGACCTGCCCGATACCATACTTACAAACAAGGCAGAGGCGGGCTTATACAATGGCGATATGTATAATGTTCCCGGGAAATCATACGAAATACTGGATACTTTGGACGAAATGATGCTTGCCGGAACTGTTGAAGTCAATTTGCTGCCCAATAACATAGTTGATAATGCTGAAATTTGGTTTTGCCCGGGCGATACACTAACTATTTTGATGTCAGAAACCAATAATGGGGCTCATTATTATTTATATAATACAAGCGATTTGGAAAATGAAATAGTAGACCCGGTAAAAGCTTATGGTAACGAAGTTGCATTTGAGCTTGTGGATAATGATGCAGACCAGGAATTTCAGGTGGGGACTAAATCGCAAATGAATCAAGCCGTTATGTTTAATGGGATAAGCGACTTTTTTGAGATAGAGCCTATGATCCCGCTAACTCCTGAACTAACGGTAATGGCCCGTATAAAAACAACTGCCGACGGGGCAATATTTGTCTGGGGCGAAGGGGGTGTAAGCCGAATGGTTTCAATGGAAGTGTTCTTTGGTAAGCTGAGGGCACGTGTAGGTCGCGGTAACGATAAGCAGGTTTATGTTGATGGTACAACACTCATTAACGATGATCAATGGTACAATGTAGCACTTACACTTGATGGCCGTTTTGCTAATATTTATATAAATGGTGAACTCGAAGCAAGTGAAAAATATTATCATGTTCCTATACCCGATCGCAGTACAATAGGTGCCGGGTTTATAAATAACATTATGCAGACATTTTTTCAGGGGGCAATTGACGATTTAAGTGTTTGGTCAAAAGTGTTGACTGAAAATGAGATGGAGTGTTATATGTGTAATAATCCATGGGGAGGTGATGATGGATTAACAGCTTATTATAATTTCGATATTTTAAGCGACACGGTGCTTTATAATGTTGCTTCCGATAACTATCATGGAACTTTTAGTAACATGGATAGCCTGTCGTTGTATAACCACGAAATTCTTTATGAGCAGAAATGGTTTGAGCCAATTGTTAGTGTTGTTATGAACGAAAACTGCGAACCCAATTTGGTTGACGAAAATCAAAAAAGTGATTTAAAGGTTTACCCAAATCCGGCAAACAATTATATACATATTGAAAAGAACAATAAATCAATGTCGGAGTGGGGCGTTAAAATTTACAGTTGTGATGGCAAAATGATATTTTCAAAACAGGGTATTAAAAGTCAACGTTTTGAGATGGATATATCGGAGTTTTCAGGAGGTGCTTATTTTATTGAATTGAATGATAAAATGGGTGTGGTAAACAGGAAATTTTTAAAGAAATATCAATAATCTAATTGTATTTTGCTTGATATTTCCTTAAGCTTTTTTATGCCTTGCTTCTAAAATCTAATAATTGATTGTTACGGTACAAAGATAAAAATGAAATAAACATAAGTTCGTATTGACGGAGATAATTTATAATCCATCCAGAATAAGTGTTACACCAATCACCAGGGCAATAAGCATATTAATAGATTCAGAATTTATTCAAAGGTGTACGTATTTCCTGTTTTTACCTGTTCAATGCCAAATGCATTGTAAAAAGCAGACAGCGCGGGCAGTGCGGTACAATGCGACGGGATAATATGTTTCACTTTTTTATTTTTCAGGTATTGAATGCTTTCGCGGGTTTGGCGATTGTCTTCTTTTAAGTGAAAGCCTCCCATGATGCCCCATATACGGTTGTCGCCTGTAATGTTTTGCGCGTGTTCGAGGGTATTTACCACCCCTGCATGCCCACAACCTGTAACTACAAACAGTCCATTTGGTGTTTTTACTACAACACCACTGTCGTCCATAACAAAATCGGGTTCGTAATTGTCAAATTCAAACGGTGTGGTTTCCGATTCAAAATCGGTTATCCTTGGCACTTCGCCCATAAAAATTATGTTGTCGC
>JAQICD010000039.1 GCA_027858715.1 Prolixibacteraceae bacterium | reverse complement strand
TGCCACAGCTTTATCAGACTGAACCATGGGAAGATCCGCTGGTTACATCGATTAATCGCGATCGTGCACGTGCTACGGCTTATTCGTTTTCATCAATCGAAGATGCAATTGACGGCGTTCGCGAGAATTCTGGCCGTTTTATTAGCCTGAACGGAGAATGGGATTTTCATTTTGCAATAAAACCTGCCGATGCTCCCGATGATTTCTATAAAACAAGGGTTTCGGGATGGGATAAAATTGAGGTTCCTTCGAACTGGGAACTGAAAGGTTATGACATTCCAATTTATAAAAGTGCGGTATATTCGTTTCGCCCGGTGAATCCGCCCTATGTTCCACGCGACTACAATGCGGTTGGTTCTTATCAGCGCTCGTTCAACCTGCCTGATAAATGGGAGGATATGAATATTACATTGCATTTTGGTGCTGTTAGTTCTGCATTTAAAGTGTGGGTTAACGGACAGTTTCTGGGCTATGGCGAAGATAGTTTCCTTCCTTCTGAATTTAATGCTACTCCATATTTGAAAGAAGGTGAAAATATTGTTTCGGTACAGGTGATCCGCTGGAGTGATGGATCATATCTCGAAGACCAGGATCACTGGAGGGTTAGCGGTATTCAGCGTGAGGTTTTTTTAATGGCCGAACCCAAATTGCGAATCGCCGACTTTCATGTTCAGACAAAACTTGATGATGAATACAAGGATGCAACGTTGAGTATTCGTCCGCGACTTGACAATTATACAGGTGATACAATAAAAGGATATTGGGTAATAGCAAGTTTATTTGATGCCAATAACAATCCGGTTCTTGAAGAACCATTGTCGATAAAAGCTGCCGATATAATTAACGAAAGTTATCCGCGTGTCGATAATGTGAAATTTGGATTGCTTGAAACCGAAATAGAATCACCTGATTTATGGAGCGACGAAATGCCTTATTTATATACGCTTACGCTATCGTTGGAAGATAGCTTAGGAAATATCTCCGAAGTGAAAAGCTGCAAGGTAGGCTTTCGTTCTATCGAATTCCGCGAAAGTGACAGTAAATTGTTGATAAACGGAAATGTAACGTATTTGTATGGCGTTAACCGTCACGATCATGACCCGGTTAAAGGAAAAGCACTTTCGCGAAAAGATATCGAAAATGATGTTAGGCAAATCAAGCAGTTTAACTTCAACTGTATTCGTGCCAGTCATTATCCCAACGATCCGTATTTCTATGATTTATGCGATGAATACGGTATTTTGGTAATGGATGAGGCCAATTTGGAAACGCACGGAATTGGTGGCAAGTTAAGCAACAATCCCAAATGGGCGAATGCACATATGGAGCGGATGATGCGAATGGTAGAGCGCGATAAAAACCATCCATCAGTAATTATATGGAGTTTGGGTAACGAAGCAGGTCGTGGCCCTAATCATGCAGCCATGGCAGCATGGACGCACGATTTTGACATTACCCGGCCGGTTCATTACGAACCAGCGCAGGGCACTCCACAGGTTGAAGGTTACGTTGATATGACGGGACTACCCAATACCGGGCGTCTGCCTAATCCAATCGATCAACCTTATGTTGATATGGTCAGCCGGTTTTATCCTTCAATGTCATTTATCATGGATATGCTGAATCATCCCGGAGACGATCGTCCGATTATTTTTGTTGAATATTCACATTCCATGGGTAATTCAACAGGAAATATGAAGGATCTGTGGGACATTTTCAGATCGAACGAACGCTTTATTGGTGGTTGTATATGGGATTATAAAGATCAGGGCTTATTGAAGACTGATTCGCTGGGTAATGAATTTTATGCTTACGGTGGTGATTTTGGAGAGAAATTGCACGACAGCAACTTTTGTATTAATGGCATAGTAGCACCCGATGGACGTCCAAAATCGGCTATGTATGAATGTAAAAGGGTTTATCAACCCATTGAGTGTAGATGGAAGAATGAAGACGAAAGAATAATAAAAATTGAAAACCGCCATGCCGTGAAAAATGTAAGTGCGTACAATGCAAAGCTTACATTTCTGGAAAACGGAAAAGAAATTGAAACGGTTGAACTACCATCGTTTGATCTTCTGGCTTTGGAAACAATGGAATTCAACCTTAATGAATATTTGCCTAAAATGAAGGCGGGACGCGAATATCTTGCCAATATTAGTTTTCATCTAAAAGAACGAACCCCATGGGCTGGTGCAGGGTTTGAGGTTGCTTTAAACCAATTTAGGTTAACAAATTGGAGTAGTACTCTCGATTTATCATCCGATTTCGATGATTTAACAATCAAGAAAAATGAAAACACTTTTGTGATAACCGGGAAATCGTTTTCTGTTGCTTTTAACCGTAATAATGGTGCTTTGAGTTCATACTTGTTTAATGGTGAAGAACAATTTTTTGCCCCTTTGCTTCCGAATTTCACGCGTCCGCTTACTGATAACGACCGACGCGGATGGAAACCACAGAATGTATTAAAAGAGTGGTTTGAAAACGAGCCTGAATTGAGTGAAATTGAAATTCTGAATAGCACAGAAGGCATTGTTAATGTGAAAAGTATATACAATATGATTAATAGTAATGTTCTTATTGCAGTTTATTATCAGGTAGATACTGACGGAATGATTAAAGTTGAGTACAACCTTTATATCATCGATGATCTTCCAAATATTCCAAAGGTTGGAATGCAATGTGGAATCAAAAATGATTATAGCATCATAAGCTGGTATGGGCGCGGTTTGTATGAGAATTATTTAGATAAGCGTTATGGTTTCGATGCAGGAATTTATACTCTGCCAATTGATAAGTTTATCGAACCTTATGTAATGCCACAAGAGAATGGCAACCGTACCGATGTACGCTGGATGTATCCGAATAATGGCGATAATGGGCTTCTTGTTGTGGCCGATAGCTTGTTGAGCATGAGTGTGTGGCCATATACCGAACAGAACATAAACGAAGCCAAACATACCAATGAATTGGTAAACCCTGGGTATTTAACCTTAAATATTGACCTGGTTCAAATGGGCGTAGGGGGTAACGATAGCTGGTCGGAAGTAGCGGCTCCACTTGAAAAATATCAGGTGCCTACAAAAGACTATCATTACTCATTTTACCTGAAACCGGTGAAAGCTGAAGTTGATGAAATATCGGGGTTGATTGAAAAAATACCCTCAACCCCCTAAAGGTGATTAACATTTAGCCCTACGGGTAATTAGTGGCAATATCCCGAAGGGATTAAATATGAATCACCACGGGTGTAACCCGTGGAATAGGCAAAGGACATCATCCGTTCGAATCATCCCGTTGTTCAACGCACTGGTTAAGCTTCGAACGGAAATATTAAAAGACGAATAGAAAATAAAAAATTATAATAATGAAACGATACCTTTTAATCCTGATTACACTCGTTATACTGGCGTCGTGCCAGTCAGAACCTTCTGTATCACCCCGCGAGGTTTTCCAGTTGCCACCCGAATCAGCCAAACCATGGGTGTTTTGGTATTGGATGCGGGCGGCAGTAAGTGACGAAGGTATTACGGCCGATCTTGAGGCTATGAAAGAAGCAGGGATTGCCGGAGCTTATCTTATGCCCATTAAAGGAGCCGATAATCCTCCGGTAATCGACAATCCAATGGTTCAACTTACGCCCGAATGGTGGGAGATGGTAAAACATGCTTTTGCCGAGGCCGACCGTCTGGGGCTTAAATTGGCCATGCATGCCTGCGATGGATTTGCCCTTTCAGGCGGGCCCTGGATTACGCCCGAAATGTCTATGCAGCGTGTTGTTTGGTCTAAGGCAACTGTCTCAGGCGAACAACAGGTTAATATGCAGCTGCCACAACCACCTACCAACGAAAACTATTACAACGACATTGCAGTTTATGCATACCCAACATCGGACGATGCTGCTTTTTCAACACAAAAAATAAAACCGGTGGTTTCTACCAGCACCGGGAAGGATGCTTCGTTTTTGGTTGATACAGATGCTGATCAAAGTTTCCGTAACGATGATCCCTGCTGGATTCAATATGCATTTGAAGAACCATTTACCTGCCGGAATATCAAAATTGTGACCAAAGGGAATAATCATCAGGCACAACGTTTGGAGGTGCAGGTGAGCGATAACGGAAAGGATTTCCGCTCGCTTGGACGTCTCAATACTCCCCGCCATGGCTGGCAGGATACCGATGCCGATTACACCTATGCCATCGAAAAGGTTTCGTCGCGTTATTTTCGTTTTGTATTCGACCCTGAAGGAACCGAACCCGGAGCCGAAGATTTGGATGCCGCAAAGTGGAAAGCAAATCTTAAAGTGGCAGGCATTCATTTGTCGGGCGAGCCGGTCATTGGTGGTATCGAAGGTAAAAATGCCACGGTATGGCGTATTGCTGAAGCAACCCCCAAAACTGTAATTCCGGATGAGGCGTGCATTGATCCTGATCAACTGATCAATATTTCAGAATATATGGATGAAACGGGAGGTCTGAGTTGGAATGCTCCTGAAGGCGACTGGACGATTATTCGTATGGGGCATACATCAACCGGACATACCAACTACACCGGCGGTGGTGGCCTCGGGCTCGAAGTTGATAAGTTCAATCCTGAAGCGGTGAAGTTTCAGTTTGACCAATGGTTTGGAAAGATTATCGAAACGGTTGGAGAAGAAGAAGCCTCGAAAGTGCTTGATATTTTCCATGTCGATAGCTGGGAATGTGGTAGTCAGAACTGGTCACCGGTTTTTGCCGCCGAATTTGAAAAACGACGGGGCTATAGCCCAATCTCAATGTTGCCGGTTATGGCAGGCATTCCGGTTGAAAGTGTAGTTTCTTCCGAGAAATTTTTGAAAGATGTCCGGCAAACCATCCTCGATTTAACCATTGCTTCGTTTTACGATGTTTATGCTGTCGAAGCACATAAAGTTGGATGCCGGTTCAGCGCCGAGTGTGTGTCGCCAACCATGACCAGCGATGGCATGTTGCACTACCAAAGTGTAGATATACCGATGGGGGAATTTTGGCTGCGTAGTCCTACACACGATAAGCCCAACGATATGCTCGATGCCATTTCGGGAGGACATGTTTATGGGAAGCAAATCATTAAAGCCGAAGGTTTTACTGAATTGAGAATGGCATGGGATGAACATCCTGGAATGCTGAAAACACTTGGTGATCGTAGTTTTGCACTTGGCTTCAATAAGTTTTCAATTCATGTTTTTACACACAACCCGTGGATGGACAGAAAACCCGGAATGACTCTCGACCCGATTGGACTTTTCTTCCAGCGTGACCAAACCTGGTGGCAGCAGGGCAGAGCCTGGGTTGATTACCTCACCCGCTGTCAGTCGTTGTTGCAACTTGGTAAACCGGTGGTCGATATTGCTGTATTTACCGGCGAAGATATTCCACGTCGCTCGATCTTACCCGATCGTCTGGTACCGGTATTGCCGGGGATCTTTGGTGAAGACGTTGTAAAAGCTGAAAAGATTCGCTTGAAGAACGAAGGGCAGCCCCGTAGAGAAATACCACGAAATGTGCATGGCTCAGCAAACATGGCCGATCCTAAAGACTGGGTTGACCCGCTAAATGGTTATGCATACGATTCGTTTAACCCCGATGCTTTATTGCGCCTGGCAAAAGTTGAAAAAGGAAGAATTGTATTACCCGGTGGCGCATCTTATGGAATGCTGGTAATCCCCGGTGAGCGACGAATGAGTCCAAATGGCGATTATATGTCGGGTGAAGTGACCCGTAAAATTGAAAAGCTCATTAATGATGGTGCAACTGTTTTGTTTGCACAAAAGCCGAAACCTGCAAAGGGCGATGATGAAGCTGTGAGCGCTCTAAAGAATATTTTCAGCAAAGCAAACACCGATCGTGTGTTGCTTGGGGCATATACTGATAGCTCATTTGATCAGCTCGGTATTGAAACAGATTTTATGGCTTTTGATGAAGCCGGAGAAAGGATTAAAGGCCTTGCCTGGAATCATCGTTCAATGCCGGATGCTGAAATCTATTTTGTGGCAAACCAGAAGGAGCGCGAAATGCTTATGACTTGTTCTTTCAGGGGCGAAGGTAAACTACCGGAGATTTACAATCCGCTTACTGGTGAAATAACAGAAGCCAAAAGCTGGAAGATGGTGAACGGACGAACTGAATTAAGCCTGAAGTTCCCTGAAAATGGCTCTTTCTTTATCGTTTTTGAAAAAGACAGCAAACAGCGTAATTCCGATAAAGGGAAAAACTGGTTGACTACTACCCAGAAAAAAAAGATAGCCGGAACATGGGAGCTGATATTTGACCCTGAGTTTGGCGGCTCCGCTGAACCTGTTCGTATTGAAAACCTTGTAAGCTGGACTGATTTCGAACAATTTGGTATTAAGCATTATTCTGGGACAGTCGTCTATCAAAATAACTTTAAATGGGAGAAAAAAGAAGGAGAACGTGTATTTATCAACCTTGGAGAAGTGGCTAATATCGGAGAGGTATTTGTTAATGACAAACCTTGTGGTATAGTCTGGACAGCACCGTACCGTGTAGAAATTACAGATGCACTGCGTTTGGGTAAAAACAAACTGCGCATTGAAGTAACCAATACCTGGGCGAACAGACTTATTGCCGATCATAGTTTACCGGAAGACGAACGCATAACATGGACAACTGCACCTTACGTGCTCGAAGGAAAACCATTGCTTGATGCAGGATTGTTGAGCGAGGTGAATATTGAAGTGGAAGATTACAATTGAATAAAAAGAAAGCGAAACGATTTAAATATTGAAACATGAACAACCGATTATTACTATCAAGTGTATTTGTATTGGCAGCATTTTTAACCACAAACGCTGCTGTTAAATTACCTGCCATATTTACCGATAATATGGTGTTGCAACAAAAATCATCACCAGCCATTTGGGGCTGGACCGAAGACCAAGTTACAGTGAAAGTGACTACTTCGTGGAATAACAAAAGCTATGAAACGAAGTCGGATAAAAACGGAAATTGGAAACTTGAAGTCTCTACACCGGAAGCCGGAGGTCCTTTTACCATTGCAATATCAGATGGCGAAATTGTTACCCTCAACAATGTAATGTTAGGCGAGGTTTGGCTTTGCTCCGGACAATCGAACATGGAAATGCCCATGAAAGGTTTTACCGGACAGCCTGTATCAGGATCGAATATGGCCATCCTGAAATCAAAAAATCCTAATATTCGAATGATTTCAGTGCCACGCAAAACCGATGTTGAACCGCAGACTAATTTCGAAGGAAACTGGAAAGAGGCAAGTCCTGAAACAGTGGCTGAGTTCAGTGCCACAGGATATTATTTTGGACGCCTGGTAAACGAAATGATAGACGTGCCCATAGGACTTATCGATGTATCTTACGGGGGCTCTTGTATTCAGGCATGGATGAGCCGCGAAACGTCAGTGCCTTTCGAAGATAAAGGCTTGCCAGTATCAAACGACGATTTTAACAAAGAGCAAAATCGTGTGCCTACAGGGCTTTTCAACGGCATGTTGAACCCGGTAATTGGATACGGAATAAAAGGTTGTATTTGGTACCAGGGGGAAACCAATTATCGTGAACCCGATTTATACGAAGAACTGTTTCCAAAAATGGTAAGTAATTGGCGTACATTGTGGGGGGTAGGTGAATTACCGTTTTATTACTGTCAGATTGCACCATTCAACTATGCCCAGTTTACTCCCTACGATTTAAAAGAAAAAGATAACTCGGCGTATTTGCGCGATGCACAGCGTAAAAGTGCCCAAATTATCCCCAATGCAGCTATGGCCGTATTGATGGATTGTGCCGATTGCGAAAATATCCATCCGGCTGATAAGCACATTGCCGGTGAGCGTTTGGCTTTACTGGCCCTGGCTAAAACTTACGAGTTGAAAGGTTTTGGCTATGCAAGCCCCGAATTTAATGCAATGGAAATTATAGGCAGCACTGTTACAGTTTCGTTTAATAACGTACCCAATGGAATAACAAGCTTTGGCGAAGAGATAACAAGCTTTGAAATTGCCGGTGCCGACCAACGTTTTTACCCGGCAAAAGTATTCAAACGGAATAAATCGGTAGTGCTTTCATCGCCACATGTGAAAGAGCCTGTAGCCGTGCGCTACGCATTTAAAGACTGTGTAAAAGGGCAGTTGTTCAGCACCGAAGGGCTGCCGTTATCGTCATTCCGTACCGATGATTGGTAA
>JAQICD010000033.1 GCA_027858715.1 Prolixibacteraceae bacterium | reverse complement strand
GTTTGAGTGCAACGGAAACAGCCTGTTCCGAGCATCGGAAAGGTGTTTATGGGTCGGTTCATAAAAAACGGATATGCCTGATTGTATATATCCAAACCGGAAAATTATTAACCAGCTTGCCAAACAATCCCATTAGGGATTCAATGTGGGTAGAAATCGACGCCCAAAAAATGTGAATGAGTCGTGTAGGGACGGGATATGTATTATGTGATTGCGCCAATATAATATTGCACCTACGGCGCAAAGGGGACGATGGGGTGAACATGTTTTCTACCCACAGGCTATGCCTAACGGCATATAATTGCAATTGGCGGTGTGGTAATCAACGTTCAACAGCCAGCACAAAAATCAAATTCAAAATGCTGATAAATTAAAAATTCAGGCATCACGTTTAAACGTTGTTTACCACCAATAAACAAAAATGTGTATTGGTAATGAGCAAATTAAAAACTCCAACCTGCCTAAAAACAATCCCGTAGGGATTCAATGTGGGTAGAAAAGGTGATTCCCCACAAACGTTAGTCCTGTAGGGACGGGATATATTTTAGTAATTGATTGGTTTAAAAACATACCGTTCATCGTACGGAATATCAAATTTGTTTAAAAAATCGAAATACTCTTCAATAAATGTTTTCTTTTTATGATGTTCTTGTTGGTTTTTAATGTAATCAATCACGTTATCAACATGTGATTTGCTGTATGAAAAACCACCATATCCTTCTTGCCATGAAAATTTGGCCCGAATAAATTTCTTTTCATTTATCCATATCGATGTATCTGATTTGATATCGCGCATTAAGTCGGATAAAGATTGTGTCGGTCGCATTCCAAAAAACAAATGTATATGGTCGGGCATTGCATTAATTGCAAGCATTTTGTGTCCATTGTTTTGAATTATTCCTGTAATATACCTGAAAAGTTCTTCTTTCCAGCTATCTCTAATTACGCAATCTTTGTTTTGTACTGTAAATACTGCTTGAATGTGGATTTGGGTGAATGTATTAGCCATAATTTATAGAGTTTGGTTGTGTAAATATATTTAAATCAAGCTGAAAACCAATATAATATTGCACCTACGGCGCAAAAGGGTAACGGTGGGGTGAACATGTTTTCTACCCACAGGTTATGCCTAACGGCATAAACACAGGGTTCGTGAGCAGGGTTGTTGAGAAAATGGCAAAAGGTCATTGGTCATTGGTTCTGTTCATTGGGATATGTAGTAAGTTTGTAGTGGCTGGTGCGGTTTGGAAGATAATAAACAACATCCAATCCCATATCATGAATTCTATAGCAGGTTTACCACAACTCGTTACTATATCTTTGAAGATTCTATATGGAAATTTATCGATCAAATGTATGTCGATAGTGCATTAATCAATAAGAATAATATTATTTTTTTCAGGTGGACTAAAATCATTTACACATCTCCTTGAAAAGTCAAATCAATACACCAGAGGCAGGATAGTTAACGGCCACCGGGTATTTGAAAAAATGGTAAAAACGCCCGAAGGTTTTGTTGTGAAAAAGAGCAGCAATAAGGGTTCTTGGTTAAAATGGTTTTTGATTGTTGTAGCAGTTATTGTTATTCTATTGCCTATTCTCACTGGCATAAAAAGAATACAGAAAACAGGATAACGAAAAAAAACCGCCGGAAGTCATTATCTTTTTACACCTAACACTAAAAGAATGCTCCGACGGTTTTTAAACCAATATATTTACAATCGCAATAAGGTTGCTCCCATCAACCCAACTACCACATCGTTGGTATGGGTTTCGAGGCTTAAACTTTTTAATTCTTTATCGGGGTTAAGCGGCAAATCGAGCAGCGAAGCAGCACCACCATCAATTTTTATGGTGTGATTTACGGCCAGCACATCGTACGAATCCATATGCCACTCGCCGGTTTTAAGGTGCAAACGCGGCGGCTGTGGTTTACCGGTTTCAAATGCGTGGCCGTCGATGTAATAATCCTGCTCGATGGGCCACCAATTATCGGGGCTGATAAGCGGCAGTTTATCTTCGGTACCATCTGCATAACGTACGGTAACGGTTGCATTCTCCATGCGAATCTGCATGTGATGAACCGATCCGGCCATCAACAAATACAAGTGCGATGCTTTTCCGTCGAGGTCGATGCTTGTTTGCTGCGGATAGTTGTCCCACTGCGATGTGAAAACAATGTTTGTTTCTTCTTTTTCAGAAATCGAAAACGGAATGCCCTGCGGCGATTTTACAATACCATTGTTTCCGGCAGCTGCACGCAAACCCGTATCATCGATGTCGGCTGTCTCGCTGTACGAACACCAATCGCCAATGCCCTGTACCGGAATGCTAACCGTGGTGTATGGCGAACGTGGCAAATAATACTGCTCTGTGAAAATATTGGTCACCCGGTCGTTAAACCAAGGTTGCAGTGCAACAGTTTCATAATTTACATCCTCAATTTCGGGGACGTTCCATTGAATAAACTCACCAGCAAACGATTCATTTTCAGCTTCGAAAACAACACGATTGGTGCCCGGTATCAATTCTGAAACGGGAACAGAAACTACTGTTGATTTGCCGGGTTGTAGTGAAATATTTTCTGTGAAATTATGAATCTGAACATTTCCCCTCAACTCATTTCCTGTATTGTTACAAAGTGTAATTTGCGTTTCATTATTTTTCAGTTCTTCGTCAGCCGTAAAATCAACAACCTGCTTCAATTCAAAGGTCACCGATTGCCACCAGGTTAAATCGCCCTGCTTTAGTTTTACGAAAGCGGTTCTGAGGCCTGTTTCGCCCTGGAGCAAAGCTTCGACAGAATTGTCATTTAATACAGGTTTGTAAAATACACCTTGTGGATCTTTCAACTTCAATACCAGCGCATTACCAAAGTCGAATGTTTGCTTTTCTCCTAAAGCAAAAACCTGATCATCATCGAATGAAGGCAAACTGTTGCCTTCCCATTCTATTTCAACTTCAAAAGATTTGTCTATGTCCGAAACCAGTTCAATCTTAGGTGATCCAACCGCATCTTCAACAGATCGCCAGCTTGCATCTTTTCCGTTAACTTTTACAGTTTTCACTTTATCGGCTTTTGCATAAAGCGATAAAACAAGTTTTAACGCTGTCGGAAAATGAGATTCAATCAGGAAGTGATCAATCATGCCATCTTTTGTATAGTGCATTTTCAGATCGGGAGTTTCGAGTTTGGCAAAATGCCATTCTTCGGGCCATCCGGGCTCAATACGAAGCGACTTTGACAAGAGGTTGGGCTGAATGCCAAACAAACCTTCAATCAAGGCTCTTGATGACATTCCAATCGGATCGGCAAAATCGCGATACAATTCACCTCTGAATGCATCGTAAAACGATAGCTGTCCAAAGTTACCAGGACTTGAACCCAGGTACATATAATCGAGAAAACTACTTTTTGTTAGCTCAAATGCCTTTTGTTTACGACCCGCCTTCCAGTAGGCCAGCGCAGTATGCATTACTTCGGCCAATGCAACACTATTAATCGACCAGGTATAAGGCATCCAGTTAGTTGTTGATATGGTATAATAATTTCCTTCAGGCATATTTTCGGCCACAATAGGAATATGAGGAATATTGTGGTCTATAAAACGTGTACTTTGGTATGCCTGAAACGGGTTGGCAAGACCTTCGTCAATGGTATGATAGATACTCCACACCCCTGGCGACGTATGTACAAGTTGCTTTCCCAGCAAGTCTTTGTACTCGGCAAACCATCCTTTTTCGGGCAACCACAAATGCTTATTTACAGCTCTCTTAATTCTTTCAGCTTCTTCGTAATAAGGATATGGATTTTCACCAATGAGCGAAGCCAGACGTGCCACTTCAACATTTGCCCGGTAATTGTAGGCCGAGGAATAAACCACTCCACCGCCACTGTACTGAACGGCATCGCTGGCCCATATACTACAGTAAGAATCGTAAAGACCATCATTATTGCCATCGAACACCCGTTTTTCCCATGCCATGTGCCGCTCTATAACCGGCCAGCTTTCGCGCAGAAAGTCGAGATCGCCGGTCCATTTAAAATGCCACAGCAACTGACTGATAAAAACAAGGTTCATATCGTAATGATGTGGTTTATTAATCTTTCCGGGGTTACGACTGATGTACCCCTCGGTAAACATGGCCGATCCTTTTACTTCTTTATGGCGTGCGAGGTGCGTTTCGGGATCGGGCATCACAGGCCCCGAGGCAGGCTCGGTATATTGAGCTGCAAAGTATCCGCGTAAATGCAAACGCGCCCGGTCGTGCCAGCCCAGCCAGTCGGCCGTATAAGCACCACGCCATCCGTTCAATGGCATGCGCCAGGCAACAGCACCGTGCATGTATGAAGTGCCATCCCAAACCGCATCTGAAGCATACGACAATTGCGCTGCCGATGCATTGATGTATTCATCGGGCGTTTCAATTTTTATATGATTGGCAATTACCTTGCGGGAAGAGTCAGCCTGCGCAAAAAACTTATCCAGTTCTGAGACATCGGGCTTATCGCCTGAATCGGGATTCATAAGTAAGATAAATTCTTCATTCATCGCACCGAGTTTAGCCCTGCCGGTAAGTGCTGGTGCATCGACAGCAGGTGACGAAAAAAACGTAAGCGGATTGCTTTGATCAGATGCATCCGACACGCGGTTATCAGAATCGGTGGGGAAAATTCCGAAAATCCGTTTTCTCGTTTTGAGCTGCGGGTTTTCAATTTCTTCGGGATTAACCCCTTCATCCAATTCAAGCTCTCTCCCCTTTGCGTAATAAAGGTTAAACTGGTTATCGCGGATATAAAACTTATTTTCCTTGCAAGCTTCAGGTTTTAGATAAAATGTAGATTCAGGATCAGCACCCAGATCGCCACCTCGCGAAAGACGCCTCCCGCTGGCAGCTCCAAAAGCCCAGAACAATTCAGCCGATTCGCTTATTTCATCTGCAATAATCTTCAACACCATTCCGTCGGCACTATATAATGCCAGCACATGAAGATGTAATTTTCCGCTTCCAAGTATAGGATCAGAAATGATGTATTTCATCGATCCGGCATTGTAACGTGCTTCGATATATTCGGCATCGATCAACCATTTAGAGTCTTCACCATTAATAACCCCTAATCTTAGTGTACCACCTATATATGGCATGTACATGGCAAACTCGGGCAGATCGCCGGCTTCGGCACGAAACCCGGTATTGGAACCATACAGTGCCCGGTTAAACCGCTTTTCGCCGTTTATGATCACAAAATCGTGCCCATCGGGACTATAACGCATTTCCCTGGCCTGTCCGTGCCATGGTTCAACCTTGTTGGTTTCGGACTGATTGCTGCAACCAAAAACGAACAAAGCTCCGAGCAAAGTCAAAACTGCATACTTGACCATAAAAAATAACTTTTAAAATACCGGAGAAATATTCTCCCATTTAACATTCCATTTTCCATCTTTCGGGAAGCCCGGATTTTCGATTTTACAACCTTCCCAGCCGGCACACATCATTGCCATGGTTTGCAATAAACCACCATTGCCCGGCAGATAAACGCGCAAACGCTCGCTCTGGTAATTGTGACCATTTTTCAGATAGGTATTTTTCTGTACATCTTTCAGTAAAAATTCGAGTGCTAAATCAGGCTCGCCCATGCGAACTGCTGCCATTGCCGACATAGGATAATCCCAGCCCCAAGTTGATGGCCAGTCCCAACGATCGGAAATTACATGCATCGTTTTACGCATAATCTCAGGATCAATCTTATCCCAGTCGGGTAAAATACCATACGCTCCCAATACCATCGGATGATCGCGCATCATTTCGATGTCGGTGTATGAGTTAACTGCTCCTTCAATGCCAAGGTACACGCCATTTGCTTTATCAGGTGTAGCAAGGTTAAGGCGAACATGCTCCCATTCATCGTTCTTATCCATACTCAGACGCTCGCGCCATTCCTGTGCTTTAGTCAAACCCCAGTACCAGTATGCCAGCTCGAAAGGCGGGTTGATAGTAGTTTCGCGCGACCAATGTTCCTGTGCAGGAATGAGTGGTGGAGCCAGATCGAACTGTTTTTTGCCTTCGTTCCACTCTGGAAAATCGGCCATAAATTCGGCAGTTGCAAATACCAGTTTCTTATATTTCTCGAGCGTTTCGGGCGTTGGATTTTGCTTATACATTTGTTCGGCAAACCAAATAATGTGGGGTTGCTGCCAAACGAGGTACGAGCCAACCGACGATGGGCTGTTTTCGCCACTGGGACCGATCATTTTGGGCCAGCGAACTCCTTCGTATCCTTGATCTTGTGCGGTTTGTAATGCCACATCGTATATCTCCTTGTAAAAATCGAGCTGTTCTGTCATTAAATGCTCACGCTGCCACTGTGCAAAATGTGCAATGTGCCACCAATGCATTTCGAGGTGGAATTTTCCATACCAACTGTTGTAGGTCAGTCCGGTTTCGGCAGGTGGCATATTGCCAGAGCTTTGAACTTTGGTAAGATATTGCGATAAAATTACGCGACGTTCAAGCTCATGAGCACGGGGATCGGTACTTCCAGAAAAATCGACCATGCCACCGTTGCTCCAGTAGCTTGCCCATTCAGCTACACTGGTTTTCTTAACTACATCGAATTCGTCGAGTGATATTTGTTCAGCTTCGGGGGCAAAAAGACAACTAAACTCGATGGTTTCGCTCCCCGAGGGACGAAGTTTAAAGGTATGGTCATCGGCTTTTTCAAATGAAGCATCACCTTTCCACGAAAGGGCTACCTGGTAGCTTTCGTTATCTAAAGTACGACTGATTAAAGCACTATTCTCCGATGATGAGCTAAGAAAAGACTGATGCTTTTCAGGAGCGTTAAAATCGTAACCCGCATGTGTATTTTGAGGTACTCCAAAAGGGAATTTCCAACGTATCGAAAGCTGTCCGCTTTTGACAAGTGGCGAACTTACGCGCGCTGAAATCATGTCTTTATCCTGATGACTATATACTTCAACTTTTACCGGTTGCCCTTCGAATACAAATTCACTAGTTATAGCCCCGGTCCATAAATCGAGCGAATGCTTTGCTTTCTCAATATCATCGATTGAAGCCAGATCGCCGTTTTCTTTCAGCAACTCAAAACCGACCATGCCAAGATGAAGGCGGTGAGGATTTTCGCGAAAATAATTACAGGCTGCATTTGCACGTGGTGTATCTCTCAACTGATGGCGGTAAGGCACTTCACGTCCTTCGACATTAAAATATTTTAATGTTTCGTCCCATGTATAATTTTCGGTATTGGGATTCGAATGCCAGCCCCAGTTCGACTGAGTTCCCAAAGGCATACCCAGTTCATAATCGTCGTAAAACGTCTGTAAACCTGTAAGGTCGGTTGTAAATAAAAAGTTCCCGTTTCCGACCGACAAAGAGGTTAATGAATCGTATCCTTCAACCGTAATATTATGCCGGGTAACCAGTGCTTTCCGATCAATTTTTCCTTCTTCTGCTGAAGAGCATCCCAGCAGCATTGCCAGAATTATTATGACAAAAAATTTACTATACATGGTATTCGTTTTTAATCGATTTTTAAATCTGATATTAAATTATTTTTTTACAAGCTTTTGTAAAAACTGTTGTCCGCCACTTTTCACCAGGCAGAAATAAAAACCTGATGGCAAATCACCGAGTTCATCAACACGTACAACGCCCGATTTTTCAGCTATAACATTACGCTTGTAAACAATGGTTCCGCTGCTGTTCAACACCTGCAGCTGAATATCATCGTGAGTTTTTATATTATTAAGGTTGAAAACCAATTCATTTGAAAAAGGATTGGGGTAAACAGATACATTTTCGAGCATAGCATCGGTCACGCCAACAGACACAACATCGAGATATGCACCATACACTTCTTCGGCAGTTAAAGCCGAATCGAATATTTTTAATTCATCGAGGCATCCGGGATAGGGATTGTCGTAGTAGCCATTTCGGTTTCCAAGTATAAGATCGCCGGCCTCGCCTATTGTACTGGTTCCGTCGTTTGATTCACCTTCTTGCTCACCATCGACATAAACAATTAATTTACCGGTCTCTTTATCGCGAACGCATACTAAAAAATGCCAGTTATTATCGAACCATTTATTGGCTCCTCCAAGATCTACTGTTGTTTTGTTCGAGTTATCGTCAATTCCAAAAGTGAGGGTTGAATTTTTATATTGAATACCGATCCATTTGCCGGATCCATCGTTAGTTTTATCATGCATTCCTTTATGAAAAAGGTAGGAATCGGGCTTATTGCCAGGCGATTTAAACCATAAAGAAATAGAGAAAGATTGATTATTGAGAAATTGCTGATCGAAACCAGACACTTTGAGGTAACTGTTATCTGGTGTTCCGGGGAAGTATATTGTATTGTTTAGTATGCCGCTTTGCCATTGGGGGGTAAAGTTATTCGCTGAAGCTTCGGCCTGACCGACCTTGTCGAAGGCAGAGCTCCCGCTTTCTTCATTAAAAGGGAAATAAAGCAAGGTTGTACGTTCATAAGTTTGCCCGGTGGTAAACGACCAGTTTGTACCATCGTCGGTACCAAGCGTGTTTGTAGTTTTTACTCTCCAGTAATACTTGGTGTTTCCATCAAGGTCTGTAAGGTGATAATTTGTTTCGGTAATTTGTGAAGCAACAAGCTCCATGTTGTTTTCTGTAGTTCCAAGGTATATGTCGTAGAAAAGCGTACCGGCCATTGTGCCGGTACGGTTTTCCCAACTAAACACTACATAATCACTACTTTCTATTGTTGAAGCATTGGCCGGTTGCGGATTGATACACGACAGCGGAGGTATTTCCTCTGCATCGGTTTTGACCGTAATTACTCCGGAATATTCCGATTCCAGCTCGCTGCTTATATTTTTAAATCTGAAATTATATTCAGTACTGCTTTCAAGTCCATCTACAGCATAAGATGTAGTTTCGCCTGACAGATTAAGCGATTCCGAAAAATCACCCCCGATACCATATTCCAATACAACATACATCAGATCATTTTCGGTGTTTTCCCACTGAAGTGTTATTGAATTTGTTGATTTTCCGGTAACTTTAATATTTACCGGATACCGAAGAAATGCAATTGGCTCGTTAATTGAGTTAATGTAACGTTCAATATTTGCGTAGCCATCGGCGCCAATTTCAGCTGCATCTTTTACATTTTTATCTGTTCCGTTCGCATCTTCCCAGGCATCGGGCATTCCGTCGTTATCAGTATCCTTAGGATAGTTACCTCCAACGATTGCACCCACATTACCCTCTATTCCATTTTCTTCTTCGGTATTAATTATTTTTCCTTCGGTTCCGAACGATTTTAACTGATTAATCAAAAGTTTATCGACTTCGTCGCGAGCCATTGAAGAACCGGCGTTGTCAATTATGTGCTCAACAGCCTCTTGTGCAGATAGTACCTTGTTTACCCCGGGGTAATCCCATGGTGAATCCATTATGGTTGCGGTTTTGTAATCGCCATTTGCAGCCACTAATTCGCGCCCATTCAACTCACCATCCTTATTGTCGTCGAGCCAGTTATCTTCAGGATACATCATAAATCGGTCGGTCGTTCGGGTTAAATATCCGTTTAGCGAACTCGAAGGCCCGGCAATGAAATAGTTTCCAATAACATTGGCCGGAGAATCGGCATTATCGGTTCCTCCCATAATATATCCATTTGAAGCCCAGTTATATATAACCGAATTGATGTATTCATGCTTAAACCGAATTTTGGGATTACGCGTTTTGTTATCGATCCATAGTGTACGAATAATCGAAATAGGGCCACATTGAATTAAGCCGCCGGTAGAGTGGTTGTCTTTATTCAATCCTTGTCCGATAATGCAGTCCTGAATGGTAATGTTGTCGGAGTCGCCTGAATTAATATCAAAAGTACCATCACGCCCCCATGATACCGAAACATGATCGAAAATAAAGTTATCTTTCCCATCAGAGATAGACATTGCATCATCTTTACCACCACTATAACTTCCTAAGCGTACACGGATATGTCGTATAATATTATTTCCGGAGTCGCCATTAAAAGCCAGTCGGTTTCCATACAGTGTAATTCCTTCGCCCGGTGCAGTTTGACCAGCAATGGTAATGTTTTTCTTAACCACTATCAGGCTTTTTAAGTGAATTACACCTGCCACCTTGAAAACAACAATTCGGTTAGGCTGACTAACGGCATCTCGAAACGAGCCTGCACCGCTGTCGTTTAAGTTTGTAACACAGTAAACCTCGCCTCCACGGCCTCCGGTTGTATATTTACCGAATCCTTCAGCACCCGGAAATGCCAGTTGCTGAGCATACGAAGTTCCTGCAATAAATACAGTTAACAATAAAAATAAAGTTTTTTTAATCATAATATTTAAATTCAGAAAACTTAATGGTTATCGGAGATTAATAATTGTAAAGGATTTAATCACCGGCCGAAACATTATCCAGCCGGTGAGAAAATATCTATTCTTGTTCTTGATCTGCTTCCAGATCGTATTCAATAAACCAGTTTTCGGGATCCATCAAACGTTGACGAACAGCCTCGCGCTTTCCTTCGGGGTATTTTGCACTTACCCGGTCGGCTACTATCGAAGGATCGTTCCAGCGTTTGGCCATACGAATCATTGCAAAATACGAACGTGCTTCACCGGCACTTTCAAGACATGTCTCTTCAACAAGTAGTGAGTCGAATTGCATTTTAAACAATTCGGGTTGTGTAATTGAATCGGCAGTTGGCATTTTAGGCTGAAGGTTAACCCTGCCCCTGATGCCCCAGTTTTTGCTGAACGCATCAACAACTTCGAGGTTATCGAACGGATACCTAAACATACTCGGATCCTGCAACGAATAATCTTCAATTCCATTGTTAAAAAGTGCATCTGCTTCGTTGAACAAGCCTTTCTGGTTTAAGGCTTCAATCAGGAATAAATAAATATCGGTGGCTCTGTACATCGGAATCCAGGTAGATGTTTTATAAACTTTATCAGGCGACAAATAAGCTCTGATTAACTTATAAAAAACCCAATCACCTTCATTCATGTAATACGAACGATTTTCGCCGCGATAAACATCTGTTTTATCAATACCATTTTCCTGGTATTGTGCCTCAAAGCGACCCATTGCCGCCTGTGTTGGCCTCAAATAATAATTATTTGGCGGAATGTTCGAGAAATATTCCAACAACCTGTTGGTTTGGTTGTTTTCATAATCAAACATATAAACATCCACTAGTTCATAGCCCAGTATTCTTTCACCAAAGATATCAGAAGCCCATTCGCCATTGTATTCATCATTGGTAATTTTGTATGTTTTTGTATTGCCATCGGCATATAGCAGTTCCATTGTGTTGGTTATTACCTCATCGTAGTTGCCTGCCCATAATTCCAATTCAGCTTTTAAAGCCAACGGATTAGGTGTTATCATATTCCAGGTATCATCGCCTGAACCATCGGGATACAGGATATCGGTAAACCGAAGTGGAATCATTCCGTTAATCTGTTGTATTCCTGTACTTGTGTCCCAGTCAACACCCTGATCAACCAGCGTAAGCAATTGCTGAATCAACTCGTCAAACTGAAGGGTTGGATAATTATGATCGGGATTGTATTCTACCATCGGATCGTCGTAATAAACAGCCTCTCCGTATAGCTTGCCCAACATCAGATACACCCATGCTTTGTAGCGTATTGCACCGCTTATCATAGGTGCAAAAACATCGTCGGGTATAGCGTTTGGATTTTCAGCCTTAAACTCCATCGACTTACGTATATAATCGTTGGCATTAACAATGGCATCGTAATATGCACTTGGATTAGCAAATTCGTTGTTGCTATCGTTGGTATAATTATAAATTTCCCACAATTCCTGTGGTGCATTTTCAGTAGGTTCAAGTAAATCACCCCTCAGCTCTGAAAGAATGATCATATGATCGGCCAGTTTTTGAACTTTTGAAGCTACACCCATGTATCCCGAGTAAAACTCGTTAATATCAGCAATATAGTCATCACCCAAAAGGATATCATCGGGGTTGGTTTCAAAAAAATCAGAGCAGCCTGTTGTAAAAACAACATTCATCAATAACAGAAGCGGTATATATATAAATTTCTTCTTCATCGTTGTTTCCTCCTTTAAAATTGTAGTTTAAATCCAAATTTCACCGTTGCAGGCATTGGTGTTTTTCCATAGTCGAATCCCTGCAACATCGGATTGTATGAGTATGATGTTACAGGATCAAGTCCTAAATAATCGGTAAAAGTGTATAAGTTTTCGCCAGTAACATAAATTACGCCTCCCTGTAGAAATTTAACAAAGTCGGCATCAAAATCGTAACTTAGTGTAAGATTTGACAAACGTACAAACGAAGCATCTTCAATCCATCGATCGGAGAAACGGCTGTTGTTCATTGGGTCATTATACACTGCTTTTGGAATATCTGTAACCTGACCGTCGGTTTGCCATCTGCGTTTTACAGCAGTTGACTGATTATAGAAATTGTCCATCGATTCTAACGAACGTCTCACTGCGTTATACATTTCGTTACCCATGCTATATGTAAAGTTTGCCACCAGGTTGAATTTCCTGTAGCGGAGGTTTGCAAAGAAGCCACCAAACATATCAGGCTCGGCACTACCAATAATGGTACGGTCGCGGGCATCGATAATACCGTCGTCGCCATAAGTGTCGGTAAAATGCACATCACCGGCATTGAATTGCTGACCTTTGTAGTCGATAACACCCAGTTCGTCGGCTTCGGCCTGCGAAGCAATTACGCCTTCGGATTTGTATCCATAGAAACTGTAAACAGACTCTCCAACCCTTGAAATAATGGCTGATCCATCACTCATCCCGCTTATAATTTCGGTATTCGAACCTAAGCTTTCCAATTTGTTCTCGTTCATGCATAAGTTACCACCAACAGTGAACGATACATCTTTAAATGAAATTAGATCGAGCATAAACGAGAGTTCAATACCCTGATTGCTTATGGTTCCCTGGTTATAAAAGATGGACTCGATACCAAACTCGGGCGATATTTTCGAAGGAAGAATAACGTCTTCGCTCAATATCTTATAAAAATTAAATGAAGTTGTAAATCTGTTATTCAATGCAGTAAGTTCAAGTCCCAAATCGAATGTTGTGCTGCTTTCCCATTTTAGCTGAGTATTTGGCACATTGCCCCGTACAATACCTGAAAGATCGCGGAATTTCTGACCTACGTAATAATATTTGCTGGTACGTGCCGACATGCGACTGTTCCCTGTTTTGCTGTATTCAGCCATTATATTCAGATTATTAATGGCATTGACATTTTGCAGAAATTTCATGTTTTTGACATACCATGTCAGTCCGGCCGATGGAAATAATCCCCAACGGGTGGCATCGGAACCGGTTGAAGAAGCTGCATCGTACGATGCACTCAGTGAGGCTGTTAATAAATTTTTGTATGTATAATCAAAATGGGTATAATAGTTCATCCAATTCCACTCTTCAATGTAGCCCCAGAAATTTTCACCTTCGGTTACATTATCTAACGTTTGATAAAAATCGGATGCAGTATTGATACCTTGTCCGGCATCATATTCGTTCCGGGTTATTAAAGCCTGATAACCCAATACGGCATTGATGTAATTATCGCCAAATTGTTTTTTATACTGGCTGTTGATATTGGCATAATAATTAAGTGCTTCACCCACACCAGCTCTGGCAGTATTAAGTGCCGAACCACCTTGCAGAGGTACAATTGTATGTAACGTTTTACCCGGAATAAACGCATTTTCGCGACTATAGTTGTAAAACAAACCAAATGTTCCGGTAACTTTAAATTCTTTCGAATGGTTATAATTGAGTCCGGTATTAAATGTAAAATCGTACATATCGGTGCCCATCGAAACATTATTTAAAACCGATAAGGGATTGCTTACATTAAACTGCCTTACGACATCGTAACCAGGTAGCTGATTATTGAAAACATCTTTACGGTAAGGACTTAAAATAGGCGCTTTATATAACGAAGTAAGTAGTGGATTTGTTGCTTCGAGCATTCCCTGCTCGTGGAGCTGACTGTTTAAGAATGCAAAACCTACCGATGAAAATAAATCCATTTTTTTGCCCAGTACAATGTTCGCATTAAGGCGTGAGCTATAACGCGACATGCGTGTATTGTCGAGTGTTCCTTCGTGATTGAGGAAATTGACTGACAAATCGTATTTTGCAACAGCATCACCCCCTTTTACGCGCAATGTATTATCGGTAACAACTGCCGGACGGTACATCTGCTCCTGCCAATCGGTATTGTTGTTATATAAGAAATTATAATGATAATCAGGGTCATCTTTCAAAAACGGAAATTGTTCAATCATTTCACCCAAATCATCGTATGAACTCAAACCAACATCGCCAATCATACGCTTAAAATCGGTAGAGTTTAATACCGATAATTTTTGCTTGTTGTATGACAGACCATACATTCCCGAAAACTCAACCATGGTTTCCATATCGGTTGCTTTTTTGGTATCGATAAGCAACACCCCATTTGAACCAATGGAACCATACATTGAAGCTTCTCCTCCCTTAAGCAGGGTAATATTCTCTATATCGTTAATACTAATAGCATTAAAGATATTCTTAGAGTATCCGCCAATTATTGGCGATTCGTTATAATCGGGCAAATAGGGCACACCATTCAAAATAATAAGTGGTGCATTACTGCCCTGCATACTTTGAACACCACGCACACTAACATAACTACCTTCGCCGGGCATACCACTTTTATTGATAACTTTTAAACCAGGATATAGTCCTTGAATCGCATTATCAATTGTTAAGCCTCCCATTAAAAGGTTGCGCTGATTTTTTGTAGTGCTATTGGTTGTTTTGTATAGATTCTCATCCCTGAAAGCAGATATATTCTCAGAGTTATATCCGTACTTTTCAAGTGGCACCATCATAATGGTAAAACCGCTTGGATCGCCAATCAGTTGGTTCGACTGATGATATCCTTGCCGCGTAACAGAAACTACTTCTGTTAACGATGATACTTCGAGCGTAAATTGACCTGACTCATCAGTTGTTGCAGTTGATCCTGACATTGAACTTGTGACAATAGCATCCTGCACGTATTCTTTGCTATACGGATCAAATACTTTCCCTTTAATCACCATCTCTTGCTGTGCCGACACACCTAAAGAGATTAAAAAAGCTATAAAGAGATGTATTCCTTTAATATATGTCTTCATTAGAATTCGGTTTAGATTTTAGTAATTATTTTCAGTTGGCACCATTGCCCAATGGTAAGGTTTTAACTCTTCGGAAGAACCTTTTCCAAGACTATGAAATTCTATCTTGATTTTCACACTGGCCATATCTTCTCCTGGTACGTTAATAATGTTAACCAGTCCTCCTAAACCGTCGTATTTAGTACCACTAACAGTTTCGGTTACACGATCGTAGTTCCATGGATTCGAGTCAGATACATCTAATCCTTCGGCTATCATTTCGCCATTAAAATAAATATTAACCAGCGGATGATTTTTACACCAAAAACCGAGATAGAATTTGTATTCCCCTGGTGGTATCAACATTTCACTTCCCAAAATTGTATTGTCATCAAGTGTTTCAAGCTTTATGGGATTTGCCTCAAAGCCAAGCAGTTCACCATCCGTTTTATCTCCTGTTAGTTTTAACACCTTATAGACAGACAAAGGAATACCTATTGAAGGGAAACTATAGCTGTCAGCACTGTACGGTACGGCCTCTATTGCATTGAAAAATTCAATAACCGATGGGCGCTCAGCCATTGGTACATACTCGATATAATGGAATAGCGATTTAATACGCGTAATAAAAATGTTATTAGGAATTTTCATCTTAGCCACATCATAGACTATACCGTTACTCATCATTTTGGCATCAGATTCTACCTGCTGTACCGAGGTACGCCAAATTTTTCCATCGATAGATTCTAAATCAAGTTCCGCACCGTAATCTTCGATAATACCATCATAGAATAACGCTGAAAGTATCCAGTCGAATGCCAGTGCTGTGTCGGCTCTCTCAACCGTGCGGCCAATTCCTTCCAGCTGAGCTGTATAATTATCGAAACAATCATTTACGACATCGTTACTGGGTAATAACACTGTTATTTGCTCAAACTCCGAGCGAAAATCCACCACTTCGAAAAGTGGGTTATCGATCACATAAACAGAATCGTAAATGGTATTTCCGGTAATATCCACGCCAACAGGTGTACTGCTGCTTTCGTCGAAAATGGTATCGTTCTTATTGAATATTGAATCAACAATAATTGAATACTCATCGCCCAAACCATCCAGGTATTCGTAAATACTAATGGTTGGTGTCATCAAAGTACTGATTTCGTGTACGACACCGTTTTGACAAAATTGGTCGGGAACAGTTACCTCAGAATCGGTCACTTTAAACATTTCACCATCAAAGGTTACAGCAATGTATTTTCCGTTTAACGAAGGCAGCCGTTGACCATGATATAGCTTTTCGCTACTTACAGCCAAACTATTGATGTGATAGCTAATTATAAAAGAATCGGACATAACCTCTTCCTGCTCAAGCGCAGCCATTGCCTCATTATTAACAACCCATACGGTAAGATTCTGATCGCGTGTCAACTCTTCGGCTACGCCGGTACTTTCGAGTACCTCTACAAAAGCTGAATATTCGGTCTTTGTTTTAAGGTAATCCAGCAAGTTTAACTCAGAATATATGTCTGGTTCTTCGGTGAAATGTTCGTCCAACTGATCGTTGCAGCCCCATGTTACCAGCAAAGCTATCAGCACAAATCCGGTAATAAGGTTACCCCCAACCCTTCGCAAGGTAAACCGGCTAGAAGCATGTGCATCTGCTTTACTTTGCGATAAAGGATCTGAGATACCTTTATCTGTTACACTATTTATTCTATATTTTTTCATCTTGTGTTGATTTATTGATTTCAAATGGCCAATTCCTTAATTAATTGGTTCAAATAGTACATAATCGAGTGTCAATCTTCTACCATCAATTCCAACAATCCGGAAGGTATGATTATCCGTTTCGCTAAAAACGACTGAATTTGTTAAAACCCTGGTTGCAAGTCCGTCCTGGTTACTATTTGATATTGCAAAAGAGCTTCCAAGCTTTTCGCCATCGAGATAACACTGCATTTCGCCGGCAGTTGCGCTGCTGAAGTAGCTAATGTATGCAATTGTAACTTTATAATTTCCTTTAACGATAACTGGTGTTTTCATTTCAACCCAACCACCGATACCAAGCTGTAATCTCAGATGATCGTAGTTTTCGGTAAAATAATATATGCCGTCGTTTTGTCGATTGTTTACATAAATAACTGCTCCAAACAATTCGGAAGGAACCGTTTCCCATATATAGGTGCCAATTTCATCTATTTCGAGATATTTATAATAAGTGCTATGCCCACCGTTGGGGTTCGCACTTTGGAAATATTTGCTTACTGAAGCCAACTCGGCATAATCGGTGAGATCCCACAACACTACCGTTGCCGGTGGCGTTTTTACGGGCATCCAATTATCAACTGCATGTATTACCCCGTTTTTGCATGGTATATCGCCATCTATAATATGAACACCATTACCTGTTTCAAAATCGTAATTTATACGCATCAGATTTGTTTCCGTTTTCGAGATGTTTATCAGCTCTTTATCTGCCATCGTGTTGATGTTCTTGGTTGAATCGTCGTCCGAAACCGATAAGTCATCAGTTGAACGGAGCTGATCAAGAATATGGTAAGCCACATAAATATTCAACGGATTAGCGGGATCTGCGTAATTATTATCTTCCACACCAAGTTCATCCACCAAATCTGAAAATGAATTGATTCCGTTACTATTATATACTTCATCAGATACAGCAAACAAGGTGTAAAAAAATCTTTTTACTGCAGGCTGCCCATTTGGATCCAAAATATCTTCTGAGACTTTGTTCAGCATGGTATTATAACCCGTAACTTCAACAGCTTCGCGCATTATTGAATAATCATTGCTTTCGATCTGGTTATAAATAGTTGCTGTTACTGGAATCAACACTTTGTCGATAGCATGAACAACTCCGTTGGTTACTACTATATCGGATTCTACAATCAGGCTGTTGCTGTTCACATAAATCAGTCCTCCTTCCTGAAACGAAATGGTTAACTTATCGTCGGTGGCGGTTGGCCAGTCGATAGCACCTGTAGTGAATTCATTCTGCTTAATTGTTCTTCCATGTAAAACGTGATATTTCACAAGAATGATGGCTTCATCCACGTCAAGCTCCTCAACTGAACTTACTCCTTTTGATTCAAGATATCCGTTCATTGCATCGTTGTTGGGTGCAAAAACAGTATATTCTGTATTCAAATTCAAGGTAGAAAACAATTGTGTATGTTTCAGCAATTCTACCCATAACGAAAAATCGTCGGAACGTGATTCAAGAAGACTTGAAACCGGCAACTCTTCATAAGCTGTAAATGTTGAATTTTCGTAGGGATCCTGACACGAAAAAAGCCATAATCCAACAATTAGCAACACAAAATACTTCAACATCCTGTACAGACTAAAACTCCTGTCGTTTTGAATGTCCAATGATATTGTTTTGCACGGGTTACTGTTTGTATCCGTCATTCTATTGTATAAATTCATTTTATTTTTCATAATCCACAGCATCTAATTTAGGTTTTCATAAAATGGGTTCTGCACCATTGCTTTGTTGTTTTCCAGTTCATCGATATGCACAGGCAGATAATGACTATTCCTGTCTCTCAACTTAGCCTGAATAATTACAGCCCTGCTGGGCGATGCATTTGTCAACACCTCGTCAATCATATAACTCAGATATTCATCGCTGATTCTCGATACTCTGAGTAAATCGTACCAACGCTTACCTTCAGCTACAAGTTCCATTGCCCGCTCGTTTAACACAAGCTCAATCATTTCCATTTCTGTAGGTAAAACATCTGCCATCTGAGTTACTTTAGCACGTGTCCGTATCTTATTTACAATTTCAACAGCTGCTTCATAATTTCCCTGCATTACCAGGGCTTCGGCTTTCATCAGGTAAACATCAGCAATCCGATACATTATCCAATTCTGGTCTTTTTCCTGACTACTACGCATCATACCCATCTCTGCGGCAACAAAATTATTTCCGGCTGTTGAACCGATATATTTCCAAATCTTACCTCCAGGCAAGGTATAAGATGCATTTAACCCCCGAATATCGTTTTGAGAGAATAAAAACTGTACATAAAGATTTTGAGAAATCACATAATGGTATGACGATTCTCCACTAAACAGGTTATACAATGTACTATTGTTTTGTCCTAGGTTATAATCCCACTGAAGTTCAAAAATCCCTTCGTTTGTGTTGCCTTCAGAAAATATATTGAACCAGTTGTTTTCATTCTCGTTTATAATACCACTTATTAAACCAACCCGCCCCGAATTAATGACTTCGTTGCATTTAACGATTGATTCTTCGTAATTTTTTGTCCATAAATACACATCAGCCATTGTAGCTTTTACAGCCCATTTGGTTGCCCGGCCTTTCGAAGCCCAGATATCTGGTTCTGAGAAATACGATTTTGTACCCTCTTCAGCAATAAGCAAATCGGCTACAATCTGATCCCATATTTCTTGTTCACCGGCTTTCGGAATTTCATAATCCTGGTTGTCGTTCATATACGGTTCGAGGATAAGCGGCACTTCCCTGAAGTTTCGAACCAGAAAGAAATAGGCCAGTGCCCTGAGATAATAAGCTTCGGCAACATACGAACTCATCACTGACTGACTGAACGATTTGTCCCTGTCGGACACCAATGGTGCATATTCGATAACCATGTTCGATAGATTGATTATTTTGTACCATGAGGACCACTTACAAAGATCGTTGTCGGGCAAAATTTCCCAGCGATTAAATTCCCACAAATCATAATTAATTACGCCATTTAATTGTAATGAGTTGCCTCGCAATTCACCCCATATAAGTTGTTGCGACACTGTTGAGCGATACTCCACGTAACATGCCGAAATAACGGCTTCAACTTCTTCTTTGGTTTGCCAATACTCATCGGCTACCTGGTCGTTTTCGGGAAGTACATCAAGCCATTCGTTACACGATGTACCCAAAGTGAGAACGATGAGTAAGCCTGCTATCAGACTTCCTTTCACACTCAGTAACCGTTTTAAGGTAACTGAACTTCTGTTTTGAATAAATCCGGTTAAGGATTTTAAGCTTTTATATTGTATTTTCTTCATCTCCCTAACAGTTTAAAAGTTTAATGTTACGCCCAAAGCAAAACGTCGTGGCTTTGGAGTGCTTGATTTATCGACACTGAGCATATAAATGTTGTTCGAAAGTGAAACCTCCGGATCTTGTCCGGTATATTTGGTCCAGGTAAACAAGTCGTAGCCTGTAACCCAAATATCAAAACGATCGACACCCCAGTTATTTAGCACTGTTTTGGGCAAAGAATACTTTAGTGATAAAGTTTTCAAACGAACAAAAGAACCATCTTCAACAAAGCGGTCTGATCCGAGGGTGTTGTAGCCCCTGCCATACAAAGCGCGTGGTATCATGGTATCATCTCCCTCGTGTCTCCAGCGCTTAAGTACTGCAGTACTCTGATTATTGGCTCCACGCATATTTTCAGTGTTCATGCGCGTTGCGTTAACCACTTTATTTCCAAATCTGCCATGGAAGAATGAAGACAGAGTAAAATCTTTATAGCGCAAATTAAGGCTTATACCTCCTGTAAACAGTGGCATGGCATTTCCGATATAAACAATGTCGTATTTATCAATTACGCCATCGCCGTTAACATCGGCATATTTGGCATCACCAGGGTAAACCGGTGTAGTACCATTGGCCATAATTACGGATTCCCCGGCAATATCGTTTATGATATTCCCATTCAAATCGCGGGCATAAGTCTCGTCAACATTTTGGTAAACACCCAGACACTTATAACCGTAAAACGATCCCAGTGGGTTGCCTTCAACAACTTTGTGTGCAAAGTTACGGTTTCCAAAAGTATAATTTTCAAACTGCTTGTTATCTGGCAATTCAACCACTTCGTTCACATTTCGCGAAATGTTGAAATCAACAGTAAAGCGAAAATCTTTATTGCGAACCATATCATAGGCAGCAATAAATTCGAAGCCAGTGTTTGTCATCGAACCCGAGTTATACCATTTTACAGAGCTGTAGCCTGTTGTACTTGGGATACCAATGTCTTTTTGAAGCAAATCGGTAGTAACTTTATTATAAGCTTCGGCAGTTATCCGCAAACGGTTATCGAGCATTTCTAAATCGACCCCGATGTTTGTTTGGGTTACCGTTTCCCACTTCAGGTTATCAAGTTGTATTTTGTTGGGCTCAATGGCTGGCATTGAAATATAGTTTTCGTTAAGGGCATTGAAGGTGCCAATATACGGATAAGCTCCGCCTGGTGCATTTCCTGCTTGTCCCCAGCTATAACGAAGTTTTCCAATATTAACCCATCCCAGATCCTGAACAAAACTTTCGTCGCCAAAATGCCAGGCAAGTCCTACTGTTGGGAAACCTCCCCAACGTGTATTTTTACCCATGCTCGAGTTGGCTTCCTGCCGGTAACCGGCCGAAATGATGTATTTTTCGTTGAATGTATAGTGCGCGTTACCGATAAAACCAAGATTACGAGTTAAAGAGCTTCCCGAGCCAATACCGGCAACCACTGCTCCACCTGTAGGGTCGGCAAGCGACGATGAAGCCGTACCGCTTGAGCTACTCGAATAACTCGAGCTACGGCCTTCGTATGTTTGAAAAATACCTGTGAAAATAATCTTATGAACCTCAGCAAAAGTTTTTCTATAAATTAACTTGTTTTCGGTAGTGATATACATCTTGTCCGACAGGTTATCCGAAGCCAGGTTGCTCATGTCATCAACCAAACGAACCCCGGATACCACATTTGGCAAAAGTTTTTTGTTTTTGGTTGTTCGCATGTCAAGACCAATTCGTCCCTGGTACTGAAGACCGGGAAGCACATCGTAAAACATGGCAAAAACCACCCGTCCGTTTCGACCTCCGGTACGGTTAATTGATTCGTGTGCCAAGGCTACCGGGTTGTACATTTCGTTCAGATTCCACGACCCCTGGAAGTTCTGAATGGGTGTAAAATACTCATCGGTACGCTCTCCGTCTTCACCAATAACATAGGGACTCATGTTGGGCATTTTTTTCATCGCTTCTGAACGCGCACCCGAAAAATCTTTCTTTGTCCAGTTACTATTTCGTACACTTTGCGAATACGAAAAATCAGCGTTGATTCTGAATTTGTCTGAGAACCGGTAATTTAAGCTGATCATGGTATTGAAGCGCTCGAAATCGGTTCCGATGGTTGTTCCTAATTCATTCAGGTATCCGAGTGAAAAACGGTAAGTTGCTTTATCGCCACCACCACTCATCGAGAAGTTGTTATCGGTAGAAAAACCAGTCTGTGTCACTTCCGACATCCAATCGGTTTCCTGATTATACTCATCGAAATATTCCCAACTTGGGTCGAAATTAATTTCGCTTGTATTATATAAATAACTAAGATAACCGATTCCACTTTGATAACCTAAGTCGTTAACCGAATTCCAAAGGGCATCCTGCACCATACTCACATATTGTTTCGAGTCGAGCATTGGAATGGTATTTGGTTCGCGGTTAAAGCCCATTTTACTACTGAACGAAAAACGTGTTTTACCGCTTCGTCCTTTTTTGGTAGTAAAAATAAGTACACCGTTGGCACCTTTTGAGCCCCAAATCGCAGTAGCCGCAGCATCTTTCAATACTTCAATCGATTCGATATCGGCGGGCGAAATGTTCACAAGCGCACCAAAATCTTCGTCGTTAGCTGTAGCAAAGTTAAAGTCGTCTTCAATATTTGTAGGATAAGGTATCCCATCGATTACGATGAGCGGTTCGGCATTTGAATTTAATGAAGCTGTACCGCGAATACGAATTGAGCTTCGCGAACCGGGGTCGCCACCCGAAACAATATCAACGTTGGCAAGTCGCCCTTGAATTGCCTCTTCAATTGAAAGTGTGGACTTCGACTCCATGTCGTCCATCCTGAAAGTTTGCGATGAAGAAACAACTTCTTTTTTGGTAAGCCCGAGTGTATTGATTTGTCCTCGCTGAGAGGTTACAACGATATCGTCGAGAGCCACATCGTCGGGTTGCAGGGTAATATCTATTTTTGATTGCCCTGTATAAGATACTCGTTGCGATTTGTAGCCAATAAAAGAAAATACCACGGTAAGGTTTTGCCCACCCGGCACATTCAAGCGGTAATTACCGTCGAAATTGGTTATGGTTCCCGAGTATGCACGGCGTTGTACATTTTCCAACACAATATTACAACCCGGAAGCGGTTCTCCTGTTTCATCTTTCACATTCCCTGTAATGGTAGTTACCTGTGCTTTTAACAAGGAAGCAGTAAATAATAATAGAAGAACTGTTATTGTATATTTTAGTTTCATTCGTTTATATTTTTAATATTCAAAGGTAACTTGTCCCAAAAATCCGGAACCCGTTTCTCTCTCAATTTCCTTTTAAGGTTGAATTAATCCGTCAATCAGATAAGCAGCTCCGTCGGAGTAAACTTTGGGGATGGAGCTAAGTACTTTAGCTGTGCCTCCAGGGCTGACAATATGCAAACCGTCTTGCTGGTCGGCTATTTCGAAAACCGAAGATTCCAATCCTTGTTTCTGATAGGTTTTGAGTTCACCCGAAAATCCGGTACCCGGAAATAAATAATCGGATAAGAAATTAGCCGACATGGGTACAAAATAATACTTCAAATATTCGGCAAGTTCCTGTGCATTTTCAGGAATGACTCCTTCGGGTGCATTGAGAATAGCCTCGTTGCTGGGGATAAACACCATAAAGTTTTCAAGAATAAAATCGAGCGGATTATTAATCGGCAAAAAGCCTGCCCGCATTAAAAGTTTAGAAAACTCTTCAAACTCACTCAAATATGCATACTCATCGGCCGATGAAATTTCTGCTTTAAATGGAATTTTGTTACGAAGCAAGAGAGTATCAACATTAAACGTTTCACCATTTTCCCATTGTTTACCAAGTCTGCTCATAGAAACAAAACCGGTTTCTTCGTTAAACATCCGCGTTGAAGCAATTGAGTCGTCCTTTGCATATAAATAATTAAGGCTGGTACGAGTTTTATAAATTTTTACACCCGACACTTCAGTTAAAACATCAGTAGCAGTATGGTCGTCGATAAATCCACGCATAGCACCGGTCGATAATTCAACCCATGTACCATCAAGAATACGAATAACATCATCTTGATATTTTTTTGGATTCGGGTCGTAATATTGAATGTCCAGATCATAGTAACCTGAACTTTTTATTACCTCATCGCTTGGATAAAAAACGGTGTAGTTTATTGATTTTCCGGTTAAGGGTAATACCATACCCGATCGGGCCATCATAAACAAAAACATTCGGTATTCAGGCGATTGGAAAGCAGGGCTTGTCACATTTTTAAACATAGCAGGTACCTGCACATCACTTAAACCATAATATGCCCCGTTAGCACATATCTGACTTATCGTAACATCTGCATCCGTATCGAACGAAACAGGTGTACCGTAAGTAGTTTTAATTGTATTGTTTTGTATCTCTTCGGGAAAAGCCAATCCTTCAGAATATACATGATTATCGAGCAAGTATCCCACCTGCAAAAAATAAACGGAGTCGATTGAAGGATAATATGTCGCCCAGTATTTATCAAAGAAACCTGAAAGGGCATCATTATCAGGCACAAAAACACTAAAAGCGTCTTTGGCAAGCGCAGCCAGATTAGCATAATCGGGCAATGTGCCTTCGCCATTATATGGCCATTCTGATGCAATCCGGGGCAATCCCGAGTGCATGTGTACATAAAGCGAATCACCTCCACCATAGTTGGTAGTGGCATCCTCGTCGTACCAAAAGTTCGAGAAGCGATCGTACATAGACAGGAAATCAGAATAGTTGCCCTTATTCCGCAAACTTTTATGAATGGTTTCCAGTGGTTCAAGCACCCTGTCAATTTTATACAAATAACCATTATCGGTTACCAAAGCATACTCGTCAACTGAGGCCGAAGCAACGTTAAAACCGCCATCGGCACCAGTCCATGTGCTGCCTTCGAAAAAATATTCATAATTCGATTTGGCATCAATTTGTTTTGTATTGAAGAAATTTTCAGATAGTACCGGCAGAAAAAGTTCTTTGTGAATTACTTTAACTTCCTCCTCGGTAACAGGATCCGTTTCGGTAGTAACCGGATTCAGCGCCTTGGTGCGGTGCTTATAATAAAGTCCCTTCTCTAGCGGGTTTTCCATGCCACTGCCATTGGGCTGATAATTGGCAAATTGCTCTTTGTTAAACGAATAGTAAACAAGATGATAACCCACAATTTTTTTCAGTTCGTCATCCGGAATGTCGCTTACCAAGCCATATCCTTTTTCAGATAAGAATTTGCTAAAAGCCTCATCAGACGGAGCCATTACTGTGATAATTCCTTTACCACCCACCAGTTCAGAAAATCCGGCAAGTTCAATAGCTTCCAGAAAAATAGTATAATTTCCTTCCGATTGAAGCAACTCATACGCATTTCCCTTAAGCCAGTCAGGTGTTTCATAATACTTTTCCATCTCTTTCTCGCACGAAGTAAAAAACAGCGTACAACAAAGCATGGATAGCACTAACAAGTAATTAATGAATCTTTGCATTGTTTCGATTAGTTAGTTTATTATTTAGTGATTATTTTCTGACATCAAATTTAACTGCAAATTAACAGAATACCCTGTTCTTTTGTACACAATACACCCTACAAACTGTTTTTAACATTAGTGTATATACCTGTTTTATATGACACATACAAACTAACACATCAAACTAACAGTTTAACGGGTATAGAATGACGAATGATAAGTATAACCTGAAATTTTATACGCTGCGGTTCTTTTTTTGATAATCGACCGGCGCTATTCCAAAGTGTTTTTTGAAAAGTTTACTAAAATAATTGGGGTCGTTATACCCGGTATCGTAGGCAACCTCAGCAACCGTAATGTCATTTTGAAGCAATAAATCGGCTGCCTTTTTCATGCGGATAATACGGATGTAATCTTTGGGTGCATAGCCCGTGACCCCTTTGATCTTCTTATAAAAAATGGTACGTCCGAAATTAAAATGCGAGATAAGCAAATCTACCGAGAATTCAGCATTGCTCATATTTTCTTCGACCAGAGCTGTAACTTTATCTATAAATTCCTGGTCAACCCTGGCCGACGAAAGTTCCTGTGGCTTCATTTCGACATTTTGCTTAAACTTCTCGCGGAGTTTTTTTCGCTGAATTAGTATATTTTCTAACCGCTTTTCGAGATAAACCATATTAAAGGGTTTCACAATATAATCGTCGGCACCTGTTTCAATGCCTTCAATTTTGTGGGCCTCGTGCGATTTTGCAGTTAGCAGAATTATAGGAATATGGCAGGTATGAAACTCCGATTTAAGTATGCGCGTAAGTTCCAGCCCGTCCATCTCGGGCATCATTATATCGCAAATTATCAATTCGGGGTTTTCATTATTGGCTATTTGAAGCCCCTGTACGCCATTGTATGCCTGTAAAACATGGTATTTTGATGAAAGATGATCAAACAGGAATTTCTGCAAATCGGGATTATCTTCAACAATTAACAGGGTTTCTTTTCCATTGATTTGTATTGTACCGGAGTCCGGCATAGTTGCTATAGTATGTTTTTCTGCAACATCAATATATTTGTGGGTATAATACAAATCGGGATCTGTACTTTCGGTTGAACCAGATGCCCTGTTTTGTTTTTTTATGGGAAGCATAACTTTAAAACAGCTGCCGTACCCCCGTCTGCTATCAACATCGATGGTTCCGCCAAGAATTTCAACCAGTTCCGAACACAGCGACAAACCAATGCCGGTGCTCGACTCTTCTTTTAAGCGAGAACGATTTCCGGGGTAAAACCGCTCAAAAATATGTGGCATATCATTTTCGGGAATTCCTTCACCCTCGTCTCTCACGCTTATTGCAAAAAAATCGCCCGATTGATTGGCTTCAACTTCTAAACTTATTTCCTTTCCGGGGCCTGTATGCTTAAATGCGTTTGAAAGAAGGTTGAAAACAATTTTTTCGAGCGACTGATAATCGTAATTCAGTTTCAGCTCGTCAACCGGACAAATAAACGAAAAACGAATTTGCTGACGCTTGGACAGTGGCTTGAAAACCCGGTATATTTCTTTCAAAAACAGAACCATGTCGCCGGTATATATTTCAGATTTCATAAAGCCTTTCTGAATTTTCCTGAAATCCATTAACTGATCAATAAGTTCCTGCATCCTTTTGGTATTTCGCTTTACCATTTCAAGCGATGAAGTAACATCGGACGGAAGTTTCTTTTTAGCCAGAACATCTTCAACCGGCCCTAAAATTAACGAAAGAGGTGTTTTAAACTCGTGCGAGATACTTGTATAGAACTTAAGTTTATCGTCGGCAAGATGTTTCTCATATTGAACCTCGTGTTTTAGTTTCACTCTTTCCATAATGAAACGCTGCAACAAAAAGAACAAGCCGAGGGAAAAAATAAGGTACAGCGAATAGGCCCAGGTAGTGCGCCATGGTGGTGGCGAAATTGAAAGATTTAGTTTCATTTCGGGGTTTACCCACAAACCATCGCTGTTCGAAGCACGTAAGCGAAACACATAATCACCCGGCGGAAGTTCACGGTATATGGCTGTATTCAAATTACCAGAATTATTCCACCCCGGTTCAAAGCCTTCAAGTTTAAAAGAATACTGAATTTTTGAAGGAGCTTTATAATCAAGCGCAGCAAACTCAAAAGTGACAAAGTTCTCGTTGTATTTAAGTGCCAGTGCCCTGAGCGAATCGCCAAGAATGCGGCGTGCACTGTTCATAAATTCTTTATTGGTTGCGCCGTTAATTTTAAGGTTTGTAAGCACTACGGGCACCAAATGACCTGATTTTGTTATTGAGTCGGGCGCAAACCAGGCCATGCCCGAGATATGGCCAAATATCATTTTGTTATCTGAAGTTAACAAACCCGGCCCCTCGGAAAATGAATCCTCGTCGAGCCCGTCGGCAATGTAATATTTTTCTATATTTCCCGAATTAAGCACCATTTTGTTGAGGCCGAAATCGGTACTTATCCACAACGTTTTGTTGTGGTCTTCAACTATGCTAAGCACCATGTTGCTCGACAATCCGTCGGAATGCTGAACTTTCTCAAATTCGAAGTTGCTGCTTCCAGACTCTCGTTCTACCAACCTGTTCATGCCTCCACCCGATGTTCCTATCCAAATCCGTTCATCCGAATCCTGAAAAAGACAAAACACATCGTTGTACGATAAACTTTGATTGTTGTCACCCCGGGCAATTGTCACAAACCGTTTATCTTCTGTTTCAACATATTGCGAAGGAACATAATTGAGTCCAAATGCTGTGCCAATCCAAATATTCCCTGCATGGTCTTCAAGAATGCAACGCACACGCTCGTCAGACAAAGTTTCGGGGCGGCTGTCGTCTGTATCATATTTCAGAATCTCCTGCTGTGGTGTTAGCGCATGCCTAATTACGTTTACGCCTCCATGATACAATGCCACCCACATTTGTCCATGGCTATCGTAATGCAAATCAAACACATCTTTATGCGTAAGCTTAAATTCGGGGGGTTCGCTGGACGAAAATTGATAAACCCGCACATTGTTTTCTGTGAGGTTTCTTAGATCACCAGGCAGGTTAGTCAGCACAAAAATCCCTTCGCCTTTTGTGCCTATCCAGATGTTGTTGTTTTCGTCTTCTTCAAAAGCATAAACCCCCGTTGCAATGTTCAACTTGCTAAAATACTTCGACGGCTCAAAAAGTTTGTTAAAATTCTGATCATATACAGCTATCTTACCGCGCTTATCGCCAGCCCATATCCATTGGCGACTGTCTTCGAAAACAGCCCGCATTTCATTCAGGAAATCACGTTCAGCTTCTGATGAGTTTTTCATCAGGTTAAAATTATCCTCATGGAGGTTGATACGATTTACGCCACGCTTAAAAGTTCCTGTCCACAAATTACCCGAACGGTCTTTTGCCAGCGATAAAATAAGATTTGACGACAGGCTTGCCGGGTTATTTTCCTCGTGCAGATATTGATGAAAAGAAGCTGTTTCGCGGTCGAACCTTGAAATTCCTCCACCATAAATCCCAACCCATAAATTGCCTGTATTGTCTTCAAGAAAAACCTGTTTTTCGCCTTCCAGAATCGACTGTCGTATTGATGGATTTAAAGGATAGTGTGTGAAAGTTTCGTTTTCGACCTGGAAGCGTGTCACTCCACGGTTGTTGGTTGCCAGCCAGCAATCGCCATAGGTGTCAAAATAAAACGACATGATGTAGTTCGAATTCAGCGTGCTGTTCGATTCCATGTAGTGCTTCTGTGTGCCGGTTTCGGGGTTAATAATTAATAGCCCCATTTCGGTGGCCACATATATGTTGCCATCGTTGTCAACTTCCATCATCCTCACGCCTCTCAGTACTTTATTTCGAGGTGGCATGGTCCATTCAAGAGAAACGGTATCGGGTGTTATCTTATAAATATCTCCCGATTGCATTCCTGCCCAAACTGCATTGTCCGATTCGCAAAACGATACAATGGCTGTTTCGGCACCCATAAAGTAATGCTTCACATCGTCGTAACAATCATTGCCATTTGAATTGCCATTTGGCAAATATGATGTTCCTCTGAAGGTACTTATCCAAATCCCGTTTTGCCGATCCTTCCATACAGTATTCAGGTTATCCGAAGCCAATACGTTGTTGGTAGAAAACCACTTTAACGAATAGCCCGCAGGTTCGTTTGAAGGGGTTAAACGTACACAGCCGTTTCCCGAAATGTACATCCACATAACCCCTGGTGTCGATTCGTAAAGAAAATGCACCGAACAATCGATGTATTCATCGCCCAAAACAACCGGAAAGTTAATAAAGGTTTCAGTTTTGGGATCGAATCGGTGAGCATTATTATCATAGGTTGTAACCCATAAAAAGCCTTCACCATCCTGAAAAATATCCCTGATTTTGTTGTTGCTGATTGAGGTAGAATCGCTTGCTTTGTAATCGAATGTTTTAAACTGCTGTCCATCGTAACGGCTGAGTCCGTTCAGGGTTCCAAACCACAGATAGCCTTCGTTATCCTGAAAAATTGTACGTACCGAGTTATTTGCCAACCCATCTTCAATTGTCAATCGGTCGAACGTAAACCGGGGGTTTGCCCAAGCACCGAACGACAAGATTACAATGAATAATGTTAAGCAATATCTCATAAAGCTGTTTTTAATGTTTTACTCTTCAAGCGTTACAGCTCTGCGCCCAAAGCTTCTATAACTATCAGGCGCAATATCAACATCCGGTTCAATCAGTTTGTTTTGATTAGGAATAAAACTAATGTATTTTATTTTGATGCCCTGCAAAAGCCACTGTTTTTCGTAAAATGTTTTTATCAGCAGTCTTTCGGGCACTTCATCTTCAGCGTAAATATCGGTTTTATGGTCAATCACCTCAAATTGATTAATTTTCACCATTTCGAGGGTATATTGATATTGAAAATTACTATCGGTTTTTAAATGTATAAGACCTTCCGGCACAAGGAAATTGCGGTACATCTCAACAAACCGGGTTGAAGTTAAACGTTTACGGGTCTTCTTCATTTGCGGGTCGGGAAAAGTAAGCCAGATTTCAGATATCTCTCCAGCGGCAAAAAACTGACCTGTCATTTCGATACTGGTGCGTAAAAAAGCAACGTTATCAATCTTGTTGTCAACGGCAAACTTAGCACCTTTCCACATTCGTGCTCCTTTAATATCAACACCAATGTAGTTTTTTGAATTGTCGAGCTTTGTCAATCCAATTGTATATTCACCCTTTCCACAACCCAATTCCAAAACGATGGGCTTATTGTTTTTGAAAAATTTTTTATTCCAGTTTCCTTTTAACGGATGATCGGAGTGCTGAATGGTATGATACGGAACCTGCAAAACATTGTCGAACCGTTCCATATCTGCAAATTTCTTTAACTTATTCTTTCCCACAACAATATTACTTTTTCTCAATTACCAACCCTACATCAGATATTCCTTTCAAGCTTTCATTTCTCATACCGTGTTGTATGCTTATTTCGTATATACCCGAAACCGGGAAAAAAACATTTTCGCGGAAGCTGAATTGATTGCTGTAAACTCCGCCTGTTCCGGTTCCCAACAATTTCCCACTAGCTTCTGCAAGTTGATATTCAACCGTATCGGCAATCATAGACGAATCGGGAGCAACGATATTTATGAAAAACCAGATGTTGCTATAAGGGTATGCCCCGAGGTTGCGTGTACTTATGTTGATGTTGTACAATGAAACGGTATCATCAATACTAAAACGAAAAGTGAGTAACGAATCGGCATGCCAATCGGGATTCCCAGTGGCAAGATTCTCGTGATAAACTGTTCTGGAATTGCATGAAGCCATAACAAACAACACAAGAACCAAACAAAATTGATATAAGCTTTTACTAAACTTCATTTTATGAGATAATTAATCAGACCCTACAGATTAAATTTTACGATTTGTCGTTTGCGCCATCTTTTCGCTGATTTCGGGGCTTTTTATTTCTTCCAAACGGCCTCCTCTTTTGCCCGTTACGTTGCACGTCTTCATTTTTAGGCTTGTTTTCATTAGATTTATCATCGCTTTTGAAGCGGCGTTTTGGACGGCGTTTTTTTCTGCGATTTTCATCTTTGGGTTTATCGAAACGGGTTAGACTGTCCTGCCCCACAACATTTTCGTAATTGGGTATGGCCTTTTCAATATTCACGTCGATATCTGCCAATTCAATCAAACGTTCGGGAACTTTACCTTTTTCGTTCATGCGCATTATCTGTTTCACCCTGCTCACCGGAACAGCTATCTGGCCGGTAGGCCCTCTACTGTCGAGCGTATAATAGTAAATGCGTTTAAAAACGTCGGATTTCAAATAAATGTATTCGCCTTCTTCGGTTTTAATTCGTTCTTTAGGCGGAAAATCTTTTTGCTCGTTGATGTAACAATCCACCTCGTAGTTGATGCAGCATTTCAACTTACTGCACTGACCGGCAAGTTTTTGCGGATTCATGGAGATTTCCTGATACCTGGCGGCCACAGTGTTTACAGAGCTAAAATTCGACATCCATGCGCAGCAACAAAGTTCTCTCCCGCAGGGGCCAATTCCACCAATTCGTCCGGCTTCCTGGCGAGCACCAATCTGCTTCATTTCTACTCGAATACAAAATGATTCGGCCAATACTTTGATGAGCTGACGAAAATCGACCCGCTCGTCGGCAATGTAATAGAAAATGGCCTTGGTGCCATCGCCCTGATATTCGACGTCGCCAATTTTCATATTAAGCCGAAGGTCGGAAGCGAGCTGACGCGATTTTATCATCGTCTCGTGCTCTCGTTTCATCGCTGCTTCCCATTTTTCAATATCAACAGGCTTTGCCTTCCTGTACACTTTCCGAAGTTCGCCGTTAATGGTTGTTACTTTATGGCGCTTCATTTGCCGAAGCACCAAATCGCCGGTAAGTGATACCATTCCAATATCGTGACCCGGATTTCCCTCAACGGCCACAAGCTCACCAACTTCAAGATTCAGGCGATTAACGTTCGAGTAGTAATCTTTGCGGGTATTCTTGAAGCGTATCTCAATGATATCTTCCGTATTTTGCGTATTTGATATATCTTCCAGCCAGTCCTGTACATCGAGCTTGGCACACGAGCCTGATAATTTATTCGATGCACATCCTCTGAAAATTGGATTTCCTGTTGTCATATTTTAAAAATTTACGAGCCTTTCAAAACCTGAAAGGTATATATTGATTTATAAACGGTGCTAAAAATAGCTAATTTTTAAACCTTTCCGAAAGGTTTGTGCTACCATTTAACGTGTTTTGTTCTGAGGGGATTGAATGAGCCTATTTCAGGCTCTGATGAGTTTCACCACTTTGAGTGAGAAATCGAGAAAAATTACTCGCGGATTACCGTTTTGTGCTATGTCGCGATAGGCTTTTTCAAGTTCTTCGGAAAAAGAGATGATATTTCGCTCGTTAATAAATGGGCTGAAGTTCGATGAGAACTTTTTTTCTGTTTCATTCAGAAATACAAGGTCGTCGCGATGGAAGTTCATTACAAAATTTTCGCGCATCATTCGCATGCAGTATGTCAGAAAACTTTTTTGGCGTTCGCGTCCAATACCTGCCAAATTTTCGGCCCATTCAAAAATGGCTGCCCATTCGCGTTTGTATGTCGAGCGCATAAGCACAGTAAACTGTTCGAAATACAAAGCTTTTTCCTCATCGGGCTGCAGTAAATCCATTGCTGTAATGAAATTACCGTTGGCCAGGTGTACAATACCTTCAACATTCATACCCGCAGCCTGCGGCATAGCAGCAATTGCCTCAGCCATTGAGTGATTGTCAATTTTGTTGAATTTTATGAGTTGCGTACGCGAACGAATGGTGGGCAGTATTTGTTCATCGTTCTCTGATATAAGGATAAAGAGTGTCTTTGGAGGTGGCTCTTCTATCATTTTGAGCAGCTTATTGGCACATTGCATATTCATGCGCTCGGCCATCCAAATAATCATCACTTTATATTCAGCTTCGAATGTTTTGAGGTTAAGTTTGCGAATTATCTCGTGGCTTTCGTGTACATAAATATTCCCCTGGGCATTCTCCACATCAATGGATTTATACCACATATTCAGGTTGAAATACGGATTGTTAGTCACAAGTTCGCGCCACTGCAAAATGTAATTGTCGCTTACCGGTTCTTTTATTTTTGGCGTTTTCACCACCGGGAACACAAAGTGCAAATCGGGATGGGCCAGCTTATTAAACTTCTTGCACGACGGGCAAGTGCCACACGATTCATTTTCTGTTCGATTGGGGCAAGCCACAAACTGCGCATAGGCTATGGCCATGGCCAGCTTCCCCGTTCCTTCGGAGCCGGCAAACAACAACGCATGACTGATACGGCTTTCACTCACACCATCGATCAAACGCTTTTTAATGGTTTCCTGACCTATTACACGATTAAATTGCATAAGTGCAAATATGAAAAAAAAAGATGAGTATTCGGCTCAATCGGGAGGTTAAAACACAGAAATGATGTTCGGATTTATGTGTGGATACGTTCTATTCGTTTTCGTGTTCAAAAAAGTTCTCGGGCAGTAAACGCACAGGCAACCACGAAGCTACACTCCCTATTACAAGTACCGTAATGCCAATTAGAACCAGGCTCCAGAAACGTATTTCAACCGGGTAATTCTCGACTGCAAACGACATGGGGAATTTAAGCCATCCAAAATGAATTTGCCCCAGACAGACTAAAACGCCAAGCACCATGCCAATGGTTGCCCCCAGCACCGACACAAGCATGCCTTCGTATAAAAATATCCGGCTTACTTTATCGCGGGTCATGCCCAAACTGAGCAGTATGTGAATGTCTTTTTTCTTGTCGAGAATCAACATGGCAATGGAACTCGCCAGGTTAAACGAAGCAATAACCACAATAAATGAAAGAATAATATAAATGAAAAAACGCTCACTCTCGGCCACTCTATAATATTGCTCGTGTTGCTGATATCTGTTTTGGACACGGTATTCAGACCCCAGCATTTTTTCAAGCTTCTTTTGGAAACGTTTTTCGTCAACTCCTTCGGCCAATCCGAGTTCAACAGATGTTACTTCGTTTTTTAAGTCGAGCAGTTCGCGTGCCATTTCTAGCGGAACAAGTGCATACTGGTTGTCAACTTCCTGCTGCCCCACTGCATATATTCCCGATAAAAAGACGTGTTTTTGCTTAAAAGGGCTTGAAAACGACGACAACCCAACCCCTTTTTTGGGTACAGAAATATAAATTGGCCGTACAAAGTTTGTTGCAGCACCAAGATTGTATGCCACACCACGTCCAATTACTGCATAATCAAAATTCCCGTCGTTTAGCATTAAATCGCCGTCGTAAAGTACTTCTTCGAGATTACTCATAGCAATAAATTCATCTTCAATACCCTTTATTCGGGAGATAAACTGACGACCTTCGAACTGCAAGTGAGCAATTTCTTCTACCACCTCGCAAAAATGAATCACCGATTCATCGTTGCGTATCTGCTCAAAATCTGGACTGCTGGGGTCAAATTGTTTTCCTTCAACCACCGTGATTTTAATTTGCGGATCAAAAAAGCTAAAAAATGATTTTATGAGTATATCGAAGCCATTAAAAATCGAAAGTACCACAACCAGTGCCATAGTACCAACAATTACGCCCACCATGGCTACACCAGAAATGATGTTTACCACGTTCCTCGCTTTTTTTGTACGTAAATATCTGCGTGCTATGTAAAATGGAACCTGCATATATTAGCTTACGCCTTCTGGCTGCAACGGTGAATATTAAATGTGAACAACTAGTTTTTTTTAATTTTTGAATGCGGTAACAAGCAATCCGGTACCTGACTGATGTTCGTTTCTCACATCGAACCAATTTAGAATGGCCGATATGGGGAAGGCTACAATGTAATAAAATGGAAGCAAAATAAAGAACAACTTACTAACACCCAGCATTTTTATGGGATACTTCATCGATAAGCGCCAGGCCAGGCTTCCGGGTTTTCCGTACTGATATCGGGCATGTACTTCCGAAAAACCAACTTTTTTCAATTTCTCCTTTATCTCGTTGATATTATATCCATCGCGAACATGTTCGTCGATAAAACCTGCCACTCCGTCACCTTCGTGATCGTGGTCATGAGCATCGGATCCCCCCTGATCAGAGGGAGTTGAAATAAGCAACATTGATTTTTGCTTCAGCGTTTTATAAAAGTTCTCAAATACCTTAACATCTTCTTCAATGTGTTCCATTACATCAACCGAAAGGATCAGGTCGAACTGTTCAGGTTCAACAAATCTTGTGAGGTCGGCCTTTTCAAAAATAACACGGCTGTTCAGGTTTGATTTTAGAAAAAATTCGTTGCAATCTGCAATTTGCTCTTCTTTTACATCAACAGCTTTAATTAAGGCGCTCGGGAACATCTGCGACATACGGTAAGTGTATTGACCAAAGCCCGAACCGGCATCAAGTATTACCGGAAACTCGGAGCTATTCCACTTTTTCAATTCTTTACGTACATGCCACGAACGCAACAATAGCCAGTCGAGTAAGCGATAAAAAACTTTACGTAAAAAAACAGACTTGTTAAAAAAACGTCCTAAACTTCGTTTTATTGGATCGTATTGCATGTCTTTAGGGTTTTTCGTTTAAAACATCATCAATATGGTCGATATAATCGAGGCTGTCATCAAGAAAAAAAGCGAGTTCAGGTACTATCCTCAACTGCTTGCCAACCTTACGTCCTAGTTCGCCACGGATTTGCCCGCCCAATTGTTTAATCAGGTTTAAGGTTTCGTTTGCACCTTCCGAAGGAAATACGCTGAGGTAAACCTTAGCAACTGCCAAATCTTTCGATACACGCACCACTGTTACCGATATCATTTTGCCTTTAATAGACGAGCGTGTCAGTTCCTGAAAAATTGTTGCCAGATCCTTTTGCAGCAATCTTGATACTTTATTTTGTCTTATCGAATACATATCAATACTTTTAAGCACACAAAGTTAATTATTCAGATTGATTATTTACAGAAAATCTTGTTTTGTCGTTTAAAATCAAATGAAGAATATAAGAGTTTATAACCATAAAATATTTAACTGAACATTCTCGTAAAAGAAATTGTTAAAGTTGATTATTTACCTTTCCATTTTAAGCACGAACTATGAAGTTACTCGAATACCAGTCAAAAGCGCTACTCCTCGAAGCAGGGCTACCTGTTCCCGATAGCATCCATGTAATCAATGCCGATGAAGTGCCAGATGCACTCAACAAAGTAACTTTCACCGAAGGAGTGGTAAAGGCACAAGCTTTTACCGGCGGACGGGGAAAAGCAGGTGGCATCAAACGATACAGCACGCCCGAAGAAGCTAAAAAATATGCCTCCGAAATAATAGGGATGCAACTTGTAACCCACCAGACCGGCTCTGAAGGTGTAAAAGTACACTCGGCGCTGATTGAAAAGGCCGGCAATGCAATCAATGAATTTTACCTCGCCGTTTTACTCGATCGTGCAAAAGTAAGTCCGCTTATTATGATTTCACCTGAAGGTGGCGTTGATATTGAAGAAGTTGCCGAAAAAACACCCGACCGTATTTTGCGATTATATCCCCAATACGGAAAGCCACTTCGCGATGAACTTAAAACACAGGCAGCTGATTTTCTTGGTCTCAAAAACGAACTGAAAAATCAACTGGGCGACATTCTTCAAAAATTATACGATGTATATCTTCAACGCGATGCTACGATGATTGAAATAAACCCGTTGGCTCTTACCAACGAGAACAAACTGCAACTGCTCGACTGTAAATTCGACATTGACGACAATGCTGTTTACAGGCAAAAAAATTCGGGAGGCGATCCTAATGCAGAAAAAACTGAAGCCGAAATTGAAGCTTCGACTTACGGCATGAGCTACATTTCGCTTGATGGCAACATCGGATGTATGGTAAACGGTGCCGGGCTGGCTATGGCAACCATGGATTCGATAAAACACAATGGCGGTGAACCAGCCAACTTTCTCGATGTGGGTGGCTCGGCAACCGAAGAGGCTGTCACCAAGGCTTTTGAAATCATTTCGGGCGACAGCAATGTAGCCTGTATCCTGGTAAATATTTTTGGGGGAATAATGAAATGTGACACCATAGCCAACGGCATTATTGCTGCTGTTAAATCAAGCGGATTGAAAATGCCGCTCGTGGTACGACTCGAAGGTACAAATGTTGATATAGGTAAAAAAATCATCAACGAATCGGGGCTAAATATCATTAGTGCCGATAACCTTGACGATGCCGCACGCAAAGCTGTTTCTTTAACCAAAAAATAACAAACACTATGGCCATCTTAGTTGATAATAACACCAAACTCATTACCCAGGGAATTACCGGCAAGGCCGGATTGTTTCACACCTTACGATGTCACGAATACGGAACCAATGTTGTAGGTGGTGTTAACCCAAAAAAAGCGGGGACACAAATTGAAGGTTTTCCTGTTTTTGGCAATGTAAAAGAAGCAGTAAACCAAACAGGCGCCAACACCACCATGATTTTTGTGCCTGCTCCATTTGCAGCCGATGCTATTATTGAAGCAGCCGATGCAGGCATTAAGCTCATCGTTACCATCACCGAAGGCATTCCCGTGCGCGACATGCTGGACGTACACGAATACCTGAAAAAGTCGGATTCAATACTGGTTGGCCCCAACTGTCCGGGCATTACCACCGCCGATGTTGCAAAAGTAGGCATAGCCCCAGGTTTCATTCATAAAAAGGGAAAAATTGGAATTGTATCGCGCTCCGGCACCCTTACCTACGAGGCCGTTCATCAAACCACACTCACCGGGCTAGGACAAACTACCGCTGTGGGTATTGGTGGTGACCCCATACACGGGCTTAACCACATTGATGTTATCAAAATGTTTAACGATGACCCCGAAACCGAGGGCATTGTTCTTATTGGCGAAATTGGCGGCAGCGATGAGGAAGAAGCAGCTGAATATATTAAGTCAAACGTGCGAAAACCAGTCTCAGCTTTTATTGCAGGCTCGTCGGCTCCCAAAGGCAAACGAATGGGGCATGCAGGTGCCATCATCAGCGGGTCAAAAGGAACAGCCGAAAGCAAAATCAAAGCGCTGCAGGATGCAGGTGTAATGGTTGCACTTACGGCTGCCGATATTGGCCATCAAATGTGTCTGGCACTTCGCGAACGCACAGGGAAATGCCACTGCAACAATTCAGAAGATTGTAAGTATTAAGGCCTTAATTCTCGTACCCTATACTGTGGGCAAGAATTATTTTTTGATTGGAATCAAGCTTTAGTCTCGGTCCCAGTTCATCGTGGTTTATCATTGCACGAGCACCTGTTCCTAAACCTTCGGAAGCACACCATAGGTAAATATTTTGTGATATGTATCCGGCATCAATATATGCTGTATTTAGTTTTCCCGACGATCCACCGCTAATGCGGTCGAGGTCGGCTACCAATACGAGCTGAACCGTGGCATCTTTGATGAAATCCTGTGTCCCTGCATATTCGCGTTCATCTTTATCAGACACAAAAGTCAATTGGTTTTTTGACGCATCGTACAAATACACCCCACTTTTAAGTAAAACGTACAAATCCGTTTCCTGGAAATTACGTGCCGAGGGTGCAGTTCGTTTTCCACTTTCCCGATTAATGCCCCAGGCAGCCCACAATAAGTTTGAAAGTTGTTGCTGAGTAAGCTCTTTTGTTTGAAACGAGCGAATGGTTTGTCTATTGTTCAAAGCTTCCATCAGTGGCATGCCTCCCGTTCTTTCGGGTTGTGGCAGTTCAATATTCTGAGCCGTTAAATTTATGGCGAAAAACAAGGCAATTGAAATCAGAAATGTTTTCATAAATTATTGAATTTTGGGTTTTTAAATGATTTATTTGCCAATTTAAAAAAATTACCGCAACAATGAAAGTTCAATTTCGCCTTTAATTCCCATTTTATCACCGCACACAACAAGAAGCGATTTCATATTTAAGCCTGGCTTGTACATTTTAAGTGCCTGGTCAATGTCTTCTGGGTTTTTCACAAGGTTGCCAATTGCTGTAGCAAAGGCATCGGCAATAGCAGCATCGCGAGCAGCTACAACCACAGCATCGGCCTGCCCAAAACTGGCCGAAGGACCAACAGTGCCCGCCGAAGTACAAACCCCAAGCGGCGAAAGGTATGGCGAAATTTTCAAGCCAACCTTACCCGACAATGGCGAATTTCCGGCATAGACAGATAAAATCATTTCGTTTTGTAGTTGCATAAACAGGTCGCCACCGTTTTCAACTACAATTTCACCTACGCTGAACTCTGATATGATTGCACGAGCAATGTATTCAGAAAAAGCACCAGCCACGGCTGCCATTGGTCCTGTTTTTGCAATTTCACCAGCGTTGCACATGTCAATTGCAATATCGGGAGCATCGGTATTTATTTCAACAGGTTTAAAAGATGTTGCAAATTCTGGATAACGATAAATGTAGCTTTCTAGTGATTTCCGTAATTCAACAAGTCGGTTTTGCGCAAATTCAGGCATGCGGTCTGAAAAATTTTCGCTATCGACACCCACCCACAAATCAGAATCCTTGTAACCCACCACAAATGATTTAAAGCGTCCCTGCCCCATCAGGTTGCGATAAAAGCGGGGCTGTATGCCCTTCGGGTTACTCGGCATCGTCGTGAAAATCGATTTCAAAAAGGTTAAGCGGACAAGCTTTCAAACACAATTCGCAAACAATGCATTTGCTTTTATCGAACTGAAGTTCCCATGTTTCGGGATGCATCGTTAAAGCGCCTGCAAAACAAACGGCTGAGCAATTTCCGCAATTAATACACTTATCCTGCTCAAGCGTAATGGTTTTATCAAGTGGCGAGCATTCTACCTGGTGCTCTTTAAGATATTCAATCCCTTTAGTAATGTTCGACTGTCGCCCCTGCAGCTCAAGCAAAAGGTTTCCTCTTCTGCCGGGAACCACTTCAGCTTTAAGAATATTTATTCTGATGTCGTAATCTTTTACAAGAATATAACTTAATGGTTTATCACCACTTTTAGGTGGGAATTTTAGCACATAGCGTCGTTTTACCATTCTCATAACGCACCTCCTTTGCTATTGGTATCAGTTTCTTTTAAACTATTCAGCGAAGTATTCTCAGGAAACAACTGCACCGGCTGCTGCAACAGAAATTCGCCGTTTTCTATCTGCTTTTTCAGGATTTCGGCAATTTTTCGAGCTTTGCTTAAACTCGCCACCGGGGCAGTACGAACCTTTGTACCATTTACTTTTATTGTTCCCGAGCGCAGTTGCTCATAGGTCACCTGTCCAAGCTTTGGCGTACCCACAGTACCATAATCGAGTACCGAAGTTTCAATCTGGCTGTTATTTACCGAAACACGACGAGCCATATCTGCATCAAGAATAGGTATCGGAATGCCAATTCCAATAAACATACTCACACCGTATTTTTCGTAATAGGCAGCTCTTATAAACTCGCTGCTCATTTCTTTCATGTTCCCTATTACTGCAAGAGTTCCGGCATTTGAAACCGGAATGCCCAGCTCGTTTTTAGGCTTCGATGTATTAAACTGCGTACCCGGCCACACTACATAACCGGTGGTGCCGCCAATAAAAATTCGTGTTCCGATACCAATGGTTCTGAACTCGGGGTCGTTAAGCAACGGACTCAGTTCTCCCGATGTTGAATAAGTGGCATTACGAAGGTTGGGCAACAAAGTACCCATGTAGGTGTATTTTGTTGATGATGTGGAATTAACAGCCACATTATAATTTTGATATGCATTGCGAGGATTGAACATAAACATCTCATTGATAGACTCTTTGTTGATGACAGTCTTTATATGTTTACGCGGATAGCAGTCGGTACCTTTTCCCCAGGCTTCAAGCACAACATCTTTCCCGTTAATCAAGTCCTCAATAACGTGTGCGCCTCCATAAATGGGATTATCGGGATGAACGGCAGTAGCTCCTAAGTATGTGTCAACAGCTGCCAGCCCTTCGTATGCCGGAACTCCGTTAAGCCTTATTTTTTCCATGCGGATTTGCGGATCGGCGTGTCCAAAATTAATAAATGCGCCACTTGAACACATAGCGCCAAAGGTTGCGGTTGTAACCACATCAACCTTTTCGGCTATTTCTTCGGGCGAAGCAATTTTAGCCATAGCAGCAACTTCCTCGGCAGTTACAACCACGGCTTCACCATTCTTAATTTTCTCGTTAATTTCGTGATATGATTTCATAAAAATCTCATTCAAACTTATACAGTATTCTTATATGATTCGTCAACATTAATGGCATAATCGCCAATTCGTTCGCATTGCGAGATAATATCATTGTATATTATACCGGCTTCGTACTTATAAACCCCTTTTTCAAGATTGTTCAAATGTTCGCTTTTCAGTATGTCTCTGAAGTTATTAATCTCCTTTTCAGTTTCAACAGCCATACTTAATGGCAATACATCGTTATGCGTCAGCATGGTAACCATCATGTCGAGAGCATCGCGTACCATATTAAACATCAGGTGTACATTATTATTAACTGGTTCCGGAAAGCGTATCTTCTTTTCATTTTTCCTGTCAATGGCATTCAGAATATTTATACACGAATCGGCAACACTCTCGATATCGTCTATCATTTTAAATAGCGCACGCATGCTTTTCGAGCTTGATTCACTTAATCTTCCTTCACCTACCTTGGTAAGATATATTGCTATTTCCTTTTCAAGTCGATCGGCATATTCTTCGGTTTCTTTAATCCGCTCGCTTAATATTGCATATTCTCGTTCCGAAGTTACGTCGAAAGCTCGTTCTACATTCAAAAACATTTTCCGCACTTTTTCTGCAAAAACAATCGTTTCACGTTTGGCCTGAAACAATGAAGCATCGGGTGTTGACAATAGTCCAATTTTAATATGCCGAAGTTTGAACTGGCTATCAGATTGCCCTGCAGTAGGAATTTTTCGGGTTACAAAACGAGCAATATTTTTCGAGAAACCAATTAAAATAATAGCATTCAGTAAATTGAACATGGTATGAAACAGAGCCAGAGCCAGTGGTACTGATTCGTTATAGCCTAACGGGTTTGCACCCCCAAGGGAAGAGTAAAACCATGCAAAGCTTTTAATGTAAACGGGGAATATGGCCAAAATCCATATCATACCAAAGAGGTTAAAGAATAAGTGTGCCAGGGCGGCACGCTTAGCTGTAACATTAGCGATACGGGCAGCCGAAATGGCAGCAAGTGTAGTCCCTACATTTTCTCCCATAACCATTGCACAAGCCGAATGAAAATCAATCCATCCGTTAAGAACCAGAACCATAGTAAATGCAATAATTGCACTTGACGAACGAATTACTACTGTAACAACTGCTCCAAAAATGATGAAAATAATATACGTAAAGTAGCCCCACGATGTAATAAGTCTGAAAAAAGGATCAGACCATTCACTCTCAAACTGTGGAATGGCTTCTTTAATAAACCGAAGTGAAATAAAAAGTAATGCAAAACCCAATAGCATTTCACCCCAGTTTTTCGTTTTCCGCTTAGCTGCAAATAAAAGCGGAATACTAATACCTATAAGCGGCAAAGCATATATCGAAAAATTTACTTCAAACCCAAAAACGGCAATTATCCATGAAGTTATTGTAGTACCAACATTAGCCCCCATAATAATTGTAATGGCTTCGAATAAGCGAAGAATACCTGCATTTACAAAACTTACAACCATTACCGTTGTTGCCGACGAAGACTGTATCAGTGCTGTAATGAAAACTCCGGTAGCCACCCCTTTAAACCTGTTCGACGACATTGACGTCAAGATAGTTCGAATGCGATCGCCCATAATTTTCTGAAGCGATTCACTCAAAAGTTTCATGCCATATAAAAATAAGGCGGTAGCTCCTGCAAGTGTTAAAAGCAATAAAAGTACAGTCATAGGACAATTAAATTAATGCCCACAAATTTAATATTCTGAACAACACGCAAATGGTTAACAGTGAACTTTTTATTTAACTTTTGCGAAAATCGTTGAATAATCGTATTTTTGGCAAGTTTAATTCAGACGGAAAATGTGGCAGAGTTTATCGAGTTTAATCTTGAGATACAGGATATTTCTTCTTTTTTTAATAGTTTCATTTACAATTTTCATGGGCTATACCGGCCGGAAAATTGAAATGTCGTACACCTACGCACAGATGCTGCCCGAGAAAGATTCGGCAATGATCGATTACAAAAACTTCAAAAAACATTTTGGAGAAGAAGGAAACTTTATAATCATTGGCGTGGAGGATGAAAGCTTTTACGAACTACAACATTTCAACCGATGGGTGCAACTTTGCAACGAGCTTTCAGATATTAGTGCCGTAGAGGACATGCTTTCGATACCGAACAGCTATCAACTGATAAAAAATACTACTGAGAAGAAATTCAACCTTCAACAAATTTTTAAACATCCGGTTAAAACACAGGCAGAGCTCGACAGCTTGCGCAGTGTTTTTAAGTCGATGCCTTTATACAAAGGTTACCTTTACAACGACACTGTCAATACTTATCTGGCCGTTCTTACCATGAATAAAGACCGTATGGCCACAAAAGAACGTGAGAATTTGGTTGAAGAAATAAGAGCACGATGCACCGAATACGAAAACGATACCAATAACAAAATACGCTACTCGGGGCTGCCATACATCAACGTTAGAAATGCCATGCTCATCAAACATGAAATATACATGTTTACTGTACTTGCGCTGGCTATTTGCCTGGTCATTTTGTTTTTGTTTTTCAAATCTTTCAAAGCAATTCTATTTCCGGCGCTGGTGGTTCTTTCGGGCGTTGCTACCGCAATGGGAAGCATGGTTCTTTTAGGTTACGAAATCACCATTCTCACTGGCATGATTCCTCCCTTGCTCATTGTTATTGGCATCCCTAACAGCATTTACATTCTTAACAAATATCATTACGAATACCGAATTCATCAAAACCAGATTAAAGCACTAAAAAGGGTGATAATGAAAATTGGCAACACCATATTTCTCACCAACCTGACAACAGCCATGGGATTTGCCACATTCATTACAACCAACAGTTCAATCTTAAAAGAATTCGGAATCATTGCCTCTCTAAATATTCTTTTCTTGTTTGTGCTTTCAATAATAATGATACCCACAATTTTCAGCTTTTATCCTCCACCACAATCCCGTCATATTGAACACCTCGAACGAAAAACACTGGGTCACGTAATCAACAAGCTTATATCTATTTCGCAAAACTACCGTAAAACAGTTTACGTTTTGGTGATATCGCTTATTGTCATTAGCATATATGGTATTTCATTAATACGAACAACAGGCTATTTGCTCGACGATATACCAGATAAAGACCCGATTGCCATTGATGTTAAGTTTTTTGAAAAGAACTTTGACGGTATCATGCCTCTGGAAATAATAATCGATACTAAAAGACCCAATGGAATAATTGATGCCTCCAATCTCCAAAAAATTGAAAGCATCGACAAAACACTAAGCAGTCTCCCTGAGCTTTCGTCTTCGCTATCATATGTAAACATTGTAAAAATGGCTAAGCAGGCATTTTACAACGGCAACGAGAAATTTTACTCGTTGCCACGCACCACCGAACGCAATTTCATATTATCATATGCCCAAAATGGCGAAGATAATATCAACATGGCCGATTCGTTTATCGACAGCACTATGCAAATTGCCCGTATGAGTTTCAGAGTAAAAGACATTGGCACAAAAAGAATGGATACGCTTTACAACAGAATTCATACAGAAATGGCAAACCTTTTTCCACCCGACAAATACGACGTAACCGTTACCGGATCGATGGTAACCTCGTTTAAAGGCAACCAATACCTGGTGAGCAACTTGTTTCGAAGTCTGGCTTTGGCGATTGTGCTTATTTCAATTTTCATGGCATTTATGTTTAACTCAAGCCGAATGGTATTTATGTCGCTTATTCCTAACATTATACCCCTGCTTACAACAGCGGCCATCATGGGCTTTACAGGCATTTCAATAAAAGCATCAACCATTTTGGTTTTCAGTATTGCTTTTGGAATATCGGTTGATAACACCATACATTTCCTAGCCAAATACCGACAAGAACTCACGCTAACCAACTGGAATATAAGCAAATCAGTTGTTTTAGCTTTGAAAGAAACAGGAGTAAGCATGCTATATACCTCGACAGTTTTACTATTTGGATTCGGTATTTTTTCTATTTCAAAATTTGGTGGTACACAATCTCTTGGTATCTTAATAACCATAACCTTGTTGGTTGCCTTAATTTCGAATCTGGTCGTATTACCTTCGTTGCTCATTGGATTCGAGAAAATTATAACAACCAAAGCATTTCATGAACCCATGCTGCAAATTTTTAACGAAGAAGAAGACATTGACCTCGACGAACTGGAGATAGAACAAAAACCTGTCAAAAAGAAAGAAAAAATTACAACTGATGCACAATTATAAAGAACTTCAAAGCTTATTTGAAACAAACCTTGAAAAAGAAATTGCGGCTACAAACAGCCGTCAACCTAAATATTTATACGAACCCGTTGCCTATACACTTCAGACAGGCGGCAAACGGATTCGTCCGGTACTATTACTAATGGCTTACGAGCTATACGATAGTAAATTTGAAAAAGCTATGCCAGCTGCATTTGCCATCGAAATGTTCCATAACTTCACCTTGCTGCACGATGATATTATGGACGATGCAAATCTTCGTCGCAACAATCCAACAGTTCATGTAAAATACTCGAACAACACAGCCATACTATCTGGCGATGCAATGTCGATCCTTTCATACGAGTATCTTAATAGTACCGAAAGTAAAAACTATCGCGAAATATTCGACATCTTTACAAAAACTGCCCTGAAAATATGCGAAGGACAACAGTTCGACATGGACTTTGAAAATCAAAAAGAAGTTACGGTTGACGAATACCTTAAAATGATTGGAATGAAAACAGCCGTATTGATTGCTGCCAGCCTCAAAATTGGCGCACTTACTGCAAACGCGTCAAGACAGGAAGCCGATTTATTGTACGATTTCGGCTATAATCTTGGAATGGCATTTCAATTACGCGACGACTATCTTGACTCGTTTGGCAATACAAGCTCGTTTGGCAAAAAAATTGGTGGCGACATTATTGCGAACAAAAAAACATACCTGATGCTGAAAGCCCTTGAACTGGCCAACAACAATTTGAAAGAACAGCTCAACAGCTTTATGGAAAATCCTCCGGCAAACAGAGACGAAAAAATTACAAAAGTTCTGAGCATTTACGAGCAACTTGATGTGGCAAGACTAACCAGCGACAAAATGGAAGAGTATTATCAGAAAGCATTACTCTGCTGGGAAAACCTTAATGTTTTAAACAATCAAAAACAGGAGTTGTTATTAATAGCAAATAAAATGATGAACCGTACCAACTAAAACAACAAAACTAATAAACTATAACTATGGCAATTAAAGGGAAAATTTTACAGGTAGTAGGCCCTGTAGTCGATGTTGTTTTTGAAGATAATGAATCGTTACCTAACATTTACGATGCACTGAAGATTGAACGCGAAAACCACCCCACACTTATACTCGAATGCCAACAACACATTGGCGAAGATACCGTTCGTACTATTGCCATGGATTCGACCGATGGCCTTAGCCGGGGTATCGAAGTAATCTCTACCGGTTCGCCTATCACAATGCCCAAAGGTGAAATGGTTCTTGGCCGACTGCTTAATGTTACCGGTGATGCTGTTGACGGAATGCCTCCTGTATCAAAAGAAAATGGTGTAAGCATACACCGCGAGCCACCAAAATACGAAGAACTTACTACTGAAACCGAAATACTGTTTACAGGAATTAAAGTAATTGATCTTATTGAACCTTATGCAAAAGGTGGAAAAATTGGATTGTTTGGAGGCGCCGGTGTTGGTAAAACAGTTCTTATCCAGGAGCTAATCAATAACATTGCACTTGCACACTCGGGACTTTCGGTATTTGCCGGTGTAGGCGAACGCACACGCGAAGGTAACGACTTGCTTCGCGAAATGATTGAAGCCAGCATTATCGATTACGGCGACGAATTCAGGGAATCAATGGCAAAAGGCAACTGGGATTTGTCGAAAGTTGATATGGAAAAACTGGAAAATTCGAAACTGGCACTTATATTCGGACAAATGAATGAACCACCTGGTGCTCGTGCCCGTGTCGCACTGTCGGGTTTGTCGGTAGCCGAAAGTTTGCGAGATGGAGATAAAAAATCAGGTGGCCGCGACATACTGTTCTTTGTCGATAATGTGTTCAGGTTTACACAGGCAGGCTCCGAAGTATCGGCGCTGCTTGGCCGTATGCCCTCGGCAGTAGGATACCAACCCACTCTTGCCACCGAAATGGGAATTATGCAGGAACGAATTACCTCAACAAAACATGGTTCAATAACATCGGTACAAGCTGTGTATGTACCTGCCGACGATCTCACCGATCCGGCTCCGGCCACTACTTTTGCACACCTCGACGCCACAACAGTTTTAAGCCGCAAAATTGTTGAAATGGGTATTTACCCGGCGGTTGACCCACTCGATTCGAGTTCAAGAATTCTTACCCCTGACATTGTGAGCGATGTACATTATGACTGCGCAATGCGCGTAAAGAATATTTTGCAACGTTACAACGAACTTCAGGATATTATTGCCATCCTGGGAATGGACGAACTGAGCGAAGAAGATAAACTTATTGTACATCGCGCGCGCCGCGTTCAGCGCTTCCTGTCGCAACCATTCTTTGTTGCCGAACAATTTACCGGCCTCGAAGGCAAATTGGTTTCAATCGAAGACACCATTAAAGGCTTCAATATGATTATGGACGGCGAAGTGGATAAATACCCCGAAGCGGCATTCAACCTGGTTGGAACAATAGAAGAAGCCATTGCCAAAGGCGATAAACTAATTGCCCAATCATAAAAATCCTGAAATATGGAACTGGAAATTATTACACCCGATAAAAAATTGTATTCCGGAAGTATATATATGGTGCGGCTTCCCGGTACGAAAGGCTCGTTTAGCATTCTTCAAAACCACGCCCCCATCATTTCAACCCTCGAGAAAGGAATCATTAAAGTGATTGATAAGGGAAACAAAACCTTTCTTTTCGATATTGAAGGCGGCGTGGCCGAGTGCCGCGAAAACAAAATAGCGGTACTAATACAAGCCGGAAAAATGCAGGAGAGCTAACAAACACCCGCACTTTGTTAATATGCAGCCAGTGCTTCTTTCATTCTCCCGAGCCCTTCGGCCAAAACACTGCGTGGGCACGCCATATTTAACCTGATAAAATTCTCACCTCCGGTTCCAAACATGTTGCCGGGTGTTAAACCAAGCCCGTATTCAATTAAAATCTTGTAAGCTTTATGGGCATCAATACTCAGCCCCGACATGTCGAGCCATGGCAAATAAGTACCCTCGGGCTGCATTACTTTTATCCGTGGCAGATTTTCAGCTATATACTTCATAATGAATTCAAAGTTGCCTTCGAGATAAACCAGAAGCTCTTCCAACCATTCATCTCCATAAGTATAAGCTTCTTCGGTAGCCACCAAACCAAAAAAGTTACCCGACGATAAATGCGTCGCCTTCATTAGCTTTTGATATTTTATACGTAACTCTTTATCGGGTATGAAAAGATACGCCGATGACAAACCGGCAATGTTAAAAGTTTTACTGGCCGACATTAAAGTAATACTGTTTTTAGCAAACTCATCCGACAACTTTGCAAACGGAACATGTTCATGACCTTTAAAAACCAGATCGGCATGTATTTCATCTGAAACTACAATCACATTGTGTTTCAGGCACACCTCACCAAGTTCTTTCAACTCATTTTCTGTCCATACCATTCCACCGGGATTATGCGGATTGCACAGAAACAGCATTTTTGTATCATCATCAATTTTTGCAATCAAGTCATCAATGTCGAAATGATAACGACCGTTTCGGTTTACCAAAGGGTTTTCAACCATTACACGTTTGTTGCCTTCGATAACATGAAAAAATGGAAAATAAACCGGTGGCTGAACAATAATTTTATCGCCGGGATTAGTCATGGATAAAACTACAGAGGCCAGCCCTACTACAACATTTGAGCTGTATTCAATCCAGTTTCGTTCAACAACCCAGTTATGCCGGCGTTTCTGCCAGTTTATTATTGACTCGTAAAACGATTCGGGCTTAAGCGGATATCCGTAAATCTCGTGGGCAGCGCGTTGTTTAATTGCCTTGACAATAAAATCGGGTGTTTTAAAATCGGAATCGGCGACCCACATAGGGATTACATCAGTTTTACCAAAAATTAACTCTCTGTTATCATACTTTTGACAATTGGTGCCTTCACGTTCAATTATTTCATCAAAATTATATTTCATTCGTTTATATTTTTTATTTGTTTTAAGCAATCCCGATGTTCATCGGGAGAACTCGTATATAATCATCCACGGTTATGATTTACGTCTGAATCATGCTCATTTCATTATATTTTTATCCATTCTAAATTAAAGATTTATTTACATTGGAGAATATACTACATCTGTCTGTTACAATGACACTTATGCTACTTCAAAATTGAGAACGCTCTCCATATAACTATTTATTTCATAATTAACAAATACTTAAAACATGTTATTCAGCATGATGTTGTAAAACATACTATGTTTGTATCATCAAAGTTTAGTTAAATAGTTTAGTTTTTAAATTTTAAAAAATCAGAAAAATGAAAGTAAAATTAGCTTATTTAGCAACAAAAGTAACAGTAGCTGTTATTTTAGTTGCACTGATTGCTGTAAAAGCAACTGCAGGAGAAAGTCCAAATGTAAAAATCGTACCACATTCATTTGAACGCGCAGTCGTTGTAGTTAACAATATCGAAAACACTATTTCGGAAGTATCAATTGAAGACTTTAATGGCTCAATAATTTATTACAAAGAAGGTCGTATTAGCGACAAAATTTACACAAAAATTTTCGACTTTAAAAATCTCGAAGATGGTGAATATCGACTAAAAGCTAAAAATAGTTTTGGAGAAAAGGAAGTTTTATTCAAAGTTGCAACCAACACAATTAAAGTTTTAAAAGAAGATGTTCCAACTACTCCGTTTATTAAGGTTGAAGACGATGTGTTGAAGATCTCATATTTGAACCACTCGTTAAGCAACACGTATTTAACACTTTATAACGAAAAAGGCGAAGTATTCAAAAAGACTTTGGGTGAAGATTTCAGCATCACGGCCGGTTTCGATTTGAATAGGCTTGAAAATGGCAACTACATGGCAAATTTCAGTTCAGATGGTAAAATATTCAGCTATAGCTTTAATAAAAAAAAGGATGATGGAATATAGTCAGAAAGAAAAATTTGAAAATCATATAAGGCCTTGTCAAAGTAGAAATACCGACAAGGCCTTATTTATTTCGGAAAGTTCGCTTACTGTACTTAAGTCGTTGCTGCCACGCTTCCAACAGGCAATAACTAATCTCGAAGCTGCCAAAAAAAATCAAATCGAAAAAAACAAAAACTACCTGAAACTTCAGCGTAAAGCACGCATGTACGTTTCACATTACATACAGGTAATAAACATGGGAATTGCTCGTGGCGAAGTCAAAAACGAAATAAGAGAATTTTACGGATTAAATGATTATGGCAATACAGTTCCACCATTAAATGCTGAAAAAGAACTCATTAATTGGGGCAAAAAAATAATCGAGGGCGACAAAATGCGAATTCAAAATGGCGGAAGTCCTGTATATAACCCGTCAATTGCCCTGGTTAAGGTTAATTACGAAAAATTTCTTTACATTTATCACTTCCAAAAAACACTGCAAACCACTACCGACCAAAGTTCAAACAATGTAGGACAGCTGAGAGACGAAGTGGACAAACACATTCAGAATATATGGAACGAAATTGAGGAACATTTCGACAAACTCTCTGAAATGAAAAAACGCTACAAATGTATTAGCTATGGCGTTGTATATGTATATCGGAAATCGGAGAAGAAAAAATTGGAAGCCAAAAAGCTACAACCTGAGTTCAACTTTTGAATGCTTCCTTTTTTCAATATGATAAAAATAAGCCATCAAAGATACAACAGCAATAAGGCTAAAAGTAGCAGCAACCCATGCATTTTCCATATTGGTTCCAAGTGTTTCAGGATCGGTTTTTAAAGTGCCGGCTTCGTAAAAATAATAAGCAATTACAGCTAGGGCATTGTTTGCAAAATGAGCAATAACCGGCAACCATAAGTTCCCACTCCAAACAAACAGGTATCCAAACAAAGCGCCGAGTAATGCCCTGGGGATAAAACCATAAAATTGCATATGCAAGGCACTAAACAAAAAAGCTGAAACCCAAATTGCAACATGCTTGTTCTTTGTCCACTCGTGAAAAGTTCGTTGTATTACTCCTCTAAATAAAAATTCCTCACCAATTGCGGGAATTAAGGCAATCAGGAAAATATTGTATAACAATCCGCCAAACGAATCGGCCTTCACAAACAACTCGGTTAACATACCCGCCTGATCTTCGCTTTGCCTCATCCAGCGCTCAACTCCTTCGAGCCATTGTGGTAACTCCATTTCGGTATTCAGAACACCAACATAACTGATAAAAGGACTGGACACCAAAACAATAAACGCGGCCAGGACTGTGCTTCTCAAAAAAACACGCTTATTCAGTTTCAAATAATTTTTTATGGAACTACCAAACATTAGAGCAAGCAGCAAAGCCGGAATAACAAACAAACCGATCGACTGCCAAAGCTGAAGATATTTGAGTACTTCAATATTTGATTCGTCATAGATAAGTCCACCGCCAAGCATACTGCTAAATGCATCGCTTCCAAATAGCGGAATTGCAGTAACAGCTGCTATTATCATCGACACAAATAAACAAACAAGTGCTGTTAACGCAACAAGTAAAAGTTTCGAAAATGGATGTGTATGTTGATATGTACCTTTCATATTTTTTAGCTTTTTAATTGCCAAAAATAGAAAACATTCTGCAATATATTTTAAACAAAAAGAAAACGAATATTTCGTTCTGTACGTTTTTTTTCTAAATTTGTAATTAAAGTGAAATAATATACGCTGGATATATGAACGAAGAAGCTGACATGATTATTGAAATGGCGTTGGATCAGATGAAGGCAGCCATTGAACATTTAGAAAAAGAACTAGGCCATTTGCGTGCCGGCAAAGCATCGCCGCGCATGCTCGACAGTGTAATGGTAAATTATTACGGAACAATGACTCCGCTGGCACAAACATCAAGCATTACCACGCCCGATGCCAAAACCATTGTTGTACAACCATGGGAAAAAGGCATGATTGCTCCTATCGAAAAAGCAATAATCAACGCCAACCTGGGGTTTAACCCCGACAACAACGGAGAAATTATTCGGATTTTTATCCCCCCTCTAACAGAGGAGCGTAGGCATTCGCTGGTTAAAGATGTGAACAAAGAAGGCGAATCAGCAAAGGTTAGCATTCGCAACGCACGTCGCGATGCCAACGAACAGCTTAAAAAGCTTTTAAAAGAAGGACTGTCGGAAGATATGGAAAAAGACGGACTCGACCAGGTACAAAAAATTACTGACGACTATTCGAAGAAGGCAGACGAGATACTCGCTGCTAAAGAGAAAGAAATATTAACCGTATAACTTTATTCTTTTTGATAAAGTTTGTGTTTTCATGGCTATTTACGAGAGCAGCTCAAAAAGGGCTGCTCTCATCTTTTACGGCTTATTATGTATTTAAACAAAGCACTTAAAGCATCACGCGCTTCGCTATCAGGGAAAACTGACAAGCGCTCAATGGCCTGCACACAATAATGATTCATACGTTCGGCTGCATATTCAATCCCTCCTCCTTTACGAACCATTTTAATTAAATCTTCAACTTCTTTTTTATGATGATTTTTCTTTTTAACAATGTTAATAATCCTTCGCTGCTCTTTATTACCAGAGTTATTAATCAAATAAATTAACGGCAAAGTTATTTTCTGTTCCTTAATATCGTTCCCGGTTGGTTTCCCGATAATCCCCTTTTCTTCGTAATCGAAAATGTCGTCGCGTATCTGAAAAGCCAAACCGGCCAAAACACCAATCTCGCGCATTTCTTCAATTATACTTTTATCCTTAACTACCGAGTGAGTTCCTACTGCCAAACTAGTACCAATAAGTGAAGCTGTTTTCTTCGATATAATTTCAAGGTACGACTCCTCAGTAATGTCAAGCTTCCGGCTTTTTTCGCTTTGAAGCAACTCTCCTTCGATGGTTTCTTTCACTGCCCTTGAAATAATATCAAGCGTTTCGTATTCCTTTTCCTTTGTCGCAATAAGTAAACCTTTCGAAAGTAAAAAATCGCCAATCAAAACTGCATATTTATTTTTCCAAAGGGCGTTAATTGAAAATGCATTACGGCGCTCGTACGACTCATCAATTACATCGTCGTGAACCAATGTTGCCGAGTGAAGCAACTCAATTGAGGTAGCTGCCAAAAATGTACTGCGGTTTATTTCGCCATGCATTTTCGCCGATAGAAAAACAAACAGAGGTCTGATCTGCTTGCCTTTGCGACGAACCAGGTAGTTAACAATAGTATTTAACAGCGAAATATCGGAGTGTGCAGTTTCTCTGAAAAATTTTTCGAACTTTGTCAGCTCATCAGCTACCGGTTGTTTTATTTTATCTAATTTCGACATTGTTTTAAAACCCCAAAAGTAAGAATTTATATTTCAACAAAAGTTTGTTTTTCAAAATAACCGACAAATCGGTACGATGTTTATAATTCGTTTTATTTGTTTCAATATTTATTCTTTGATGAATATTTATAAATTTGTATGCATAAACAAAAAACACATGTTAACACAAGAGCTTGACGAGAATAGCCTGAATAAAGCAACAGCCATGCTTAAAGCGATGGCTCATCCTTTACGCATTTCCATTCTTAACTTACTTAAAGATGGCAACGAACTTACCGTATCTCAAATTCACGAAATTCTTAATATTGAACAATCAACCGCCTCTCATCACCTGGGAATCTTAAAGGATAAGGGGGTTTTATGCTCAAAAAGAAAAGGTAAAAACACCTTTTATTTCACTCAACATAAAGTACTTGGGCAAATGATTGAATGCATGAAAACATGTGCGTGTTCCGATAAATAATTCTAAATAAACTAAACATTTAACTTTTTTTCCTACTTTTTGTTTATTCTAAAACATCATTTGTAATTAAAATCAAAATTCATAATGTCAGATAAAATTCGTGTAACTAAATTTTACGATTTTGAAATGGCTCATGCCCTTTGGAATTACGACGGGCTGTGTAAAAACATTCACGGGCACACATACAAGCTTTATGTAACAGTTATGGGCGAACCCATTAACGATCCGCAAAACAGTAAAAATGGTATGGTTATCGACTTTAGCGACCTAAAACGGATTGTTAAAGATGAAATTGTTGACAAACTGGATCACTCAATATCCGTTTATAATAAGGCTCCACAGCACCAGCTTAAATCTTTAGGCGAAATGTTTGAGCGCCACTTCATTTTCGATTTTCAACCCACCTGCGAAAACCTCGTAATCTGGATAGTAAAAAAAATTAAACCTAAATTGCCCGAAGGAATTGAGCTCAAAAAAGTGGTTTTATACGAAACCAGCAGTTCAAATGCCGAATGGAATGCCGATGACAACCTTTAAATTATGGAAACAAAAGAAACCCAAAAACTTTTTTTACTCGATGCTTACGCACTGATCTACCGTTCATATTTTGCTTTTATCCGAAACCCGCGCTTCAACTCAAAGGGGCAAAACACATCGGCAATACTGGGTTTTACAAACACCCTCGAACAGCTTTTGTCCGATGAAGAAATGTCGCACGTTGCCGTGGTATTTGATGTTCATGCCGATACCTTCAGACACGAAATGTATCCTGAATACAAGGCCAACCGGGAGCAAATGCCCGAAGATATTCGCAGCGCTATTCCTTACATTCGCGATATTATAAAAGCCTACAACATCCCTATTATCGAGAAAAAGGGTTACGAAGCCGACGATGTAATCGGCACACTGGCCAAAATAGCCGGCGCAGAAGGGTTTACAACCTACATGATGACACCCGACAAAGACTATGCACAGCTGGTTGATGAGAATACATATATGTACAAACCGGCCAAAGCGGGCAACAAAGCCGAAGTTTGGGGCGTGAACGAAGTGAAGAAGAACTTTGAAATTGACCGCCCCGAACAAGTGATAGATATTCTTGGCTTAATGGGCGACTCGTCCGACAACATCCCGGGATGTCCCGGAATTGGCCCAAAAACAGCCATTAAACTCATAAGTCAGTATAAAAGCATCGAGGGAATCTATGAACACATCGACGAACTGAAAGGCAAGCAGAAAGAAAACCTTATCGAACACAAAGAACAGGTTTTTTTATCGCGCAAGCTGGTAGTTATCGACCGCGAAACACCTGTAGAAGCCGACTTTGAGCTAATGAAAAGACATAGCCCCGACAGCAAAAAACTACTATCTATATACGAAGAGCTTGAGTTTCGCACAATGGCCAAAAAATTACAGTCGGGCAACAATACCTCAACCTCGGGCGAAGAAGCAACCCAGGGGTCGTTGTTTGGAAATGCAGAAAACGAAAATATAAGCTCATCAAAAAATTACGAAACCATCGAAAGTGTTTCGCACCAGTACATCACTGTTGAAAACGAATCGCAGCGCGCGTCGCTCAGAGCTGAACTGGCTGTAAGCCCATCGTTTTGTTTCGATACCGAAACCACCGGGCTCGACCCGCATACAGCTGAACTGGTGTGCATTTCGTTTGCCATAAAATCGCACGAAGCCTACTGCGTGCTTCTGCCCGAAAACCGCGACGAAGCACAAAAAATTGTCGATGAATTTAAACTTATTTTTGAAGACGAAAACATTGAAAAGATTGGTCAAAACATCAAGTACGACATGCTTATGCTGGCCGCTTACGGTATTGAAATAAAAGGCAAATTATTCGACACAATGATTGCGCATTACCTTATTCAGCCTGAATTGCGACACAACCTTGATTTTCTTACCGAGCTTTATCTCAACTACAAGAAAGTTCCAACAGAGAACCTCATTGGCGCTAAAGGTAAAAATCAACGCACCATGCGGTCGGTCGATACCGAAAAACTGGTAAAGTATGCCTGCGAAGATGCCGACCTCACTTTACAGTTAAAAGAAAAGCTGAGCAAAGAGCTGAAGGAAAACGGCCTTGATGATTTGTTCTACAACATGGAAATGCCACTAATACCAGTATTGGTAAATATGGAGGTAAACGGTGTTAAAGTAGATACAGATGCACTGAACGAGTATGCAAAAAAACTGGTATTCCAGATTGGAGAACTCGAAAAAGAAATTCACGAACTGGCCGGATCCGATTTTCTGATTTCTTCGCCAAAACAATTGGGAGTTGTTTTATTTGAAAAATTAAAAATCGACCCAAACGCAAAAAAAACAAAAACCAAGCAATATTCTACCAGCGAAGAGGTGCTTTCGAAACTCACCAACAAACACCCAATTATAAATAAAGTACTGGAATACCGGGGTTTAAAAAAACTATTAAATACCTATGTTGAAGCATTACCTAAGCTAATAAACGAACGTACCGGTAAAATACACACCTCGTTTAAACAGGCAGTGGCGGCTACAGGCCGGTTGAGTTCGGTTAATCCTAACCTGCAAAACATACCCATACGCGACGAAAACGGACGCGAAATTCGCAAAGCGTTTATTCCTTCGGAAAACAATATGGTTTATCTGTCGGCCGACTATTCACAAATTGAGCTACGTATAATGGCGGCTTTGAGCAAAGACCCGAATCTACTCGAAGCTTTTGCCGAAAACATTGATGTGCACGCCCTTACGGCATCTAAAATATTCAAAGTCCCTGTCGCGGAAGTTACTTCAGAAATGCGGCGAAAAGCCAAAACAGCCAACTTTGGAATTATATACGGAATTTCGGCTTTTGGCCTTTCGCAAAGACTTAATATTTCTCGTTCCGAAGCAAAAGAAATCATCGACGGATACTTTGAAGCCTTTCCAAAAGTTAAAGAATACATGGAAAAATGCATTGAAGATGCAAGGAATGTAGGATTTGTGAAAACTTTGTTTGACCGTAAACGTTATTTAGGAGATATCAACTCGGCCAACTCGGTAGTACGCGGGGTAGCCGAACGAAATGCCATTAACGCACCAATACAGGGTTCGGCAGCTGACATTATAAAAATTGCCATGATAAACACGTACCGGAAGATGAAAGAACAATCGCTCAAATCGAAAATGATTCTCCAGGTGCACGACGAATTGAATTTCGAAGTTTATCGCAACGAAATCGAACCTGTTAAAAAGATTGTGAAACAAGAAATGGAGCATGCCATAAACCTTGATGTACCTTTAACTGTTGAAATGGACACAGGTAACAATTGGCTTGAAGCTCATTAGATATTTTTATTTTTATGGGAGACACCATTTACACAGAAGACGAATACCGTAAAGCCATTGTCAGGTTTCTCGAAATTTGCGATGCAGAACCCGGTACACCCGAGTACGAAGAAGCGCTTAGGCTTACCCGGATTATGGAGCAATATGAAAATATGAGCTGCTACGAACGCAGGCATCTCAACTAATATTATAGAAAAAACAAATGCTCAATAAGTATTTTCAACCCAATCAGAATTAATACAACACCACCTACAATCTCTCCTATTCCGGCAACCTTTTGTCCAAGTTTACGGCCCATATAAAGTCCTGACATCGAAACAGCAAAGGTTACAATGCCAATAATTATAACGGGAGTCAAGATATCTTCAACGAAAAATGAGAAGCTGATTCCAACAGCGAAAGCATCGATACTTGTTGCAACCGACATGGGAATGAGCACCCTCCAGCGGGTAGGGTGTTTTACTTTTCGCTCTTTAACAGGCACACGGGCTTCAATAATCATTCGAACGCCCAAAAAGGTTAACAGGCCAAAAGCTATCCAGTGGTCGGCCTGTGTAATTTCGTGCCTGAAAGCACCGACCAACCACCATCCAATTAAGGGAAAAGCAGCTTGAAAAACAGCCAGCGAAAGTGCAATTTTTAGCGTTTGTGAAGCACGTAATGTTTTACGGCACATCGAAAGGCCACTGCTCACCGAAACAGCAAACGAATCGAATGATAAACTAATGGCAATAAGAAGAATTGTTAAAATACCCATGCTTTTAATCAATGCAATTTTTATAAAA